>NZ_JBEXWP010000034.1:0-87573 GCF_040629895.1 Streptomyces sp. NPDC005866 | reverse complement strand
CTGCTCTACCAGAGGTCCCGTCCTCGTACCGGCCCAAGCCCCAAGTCCCGCCCAACTTGACCATCTCGCCTGCGGCTTAACTACGCGGCATTGGCGCTAAAGCGCCGGGCTTGCGCAACGGGCACCACTGGCGGTGATGCTGCGTTCGCGTCCAGCCCCGCCCCGCTGACGCGGTGGTGGGGCGGGGGCCGTTGACTGGGCCGGAGTCGTTCACGGCGGTGACCTGGAAGCTGTACGCCGTCGACGGGGACAGGCCGGTCACGGTGGCCTAGGTCCCGGTCGCCGTCTGGACTCCGCACGCCACGGCGCTCAGCCGTCGGCCAAGCCGGCGGCAGCCTCGTGTATGGCCAGCTCCAGCAGCGCCGGATCGGTCAGCGTGCCCGAGCCGTCCGGCGCCACCAGCCAGCGCACTCCCTGGGTCGACCGGCCGGGATACGGCACGACGATCCAGGTTCCGGCGCCCGCGGTGCGGATACCGGTGCCGAGCCATCGGGCGGCCGTGCCGGGCGGCACGAAGAAACCCACCCGGTTGTCCCCGAAGTCGACCAGGACAGGCCCTGGTTGGTCGAGGACGCGGGTGAGCACATCGAGGGTGGGGTAGCCGAGGTCGCCCGGCAGGATCAGTACGTCCCAGGCCTTGCCTGCGGGCAGCAGCGCGACCCCCAGGGGATTGCGCTCCCATTCCCAGCGGCATGCCTCGGGGTCAGGTGCGACGGATGCCAGCCATTCGACCGCCGTCTTCGCCCCAGTCATCAGAAGACCTCCCAGTCCCACTCGTGGACGCGGGTGTCGCGTCACGGGGAGAGAGGGAGGTCCTCCGGCGGCATTACGCGGGTTTCGCCACCTCATTGGGGTGAACCTGGATCACACACCCGAAGGATCAGCTGTCGAAGCCCAGTCCCAGCCGGTCCATCGCCTTCAGCCACAGGTTGCGGCGGCCCCCGTGGGCGTCGGCGCGGGCCAGGGACCACTTGGTGAGGGCGATACCCGTCCAGGCGAAGGGTTCGGGCGGGAACGGCAGCGGCTTCCTGCGGACCATCTCCAGGCGGGTGCGCTCGGTCTCCTCGCCGGCCAGCAGGTCCAGCATCACATCGGCGCCGAAGCGGGTGGCACCGACACCGAGGCCGGTGTAGCCCGCCGCGTACGCCACCTTCCCCTGGTGCGCGGTGCCGAAGAACGCCGAGAAGCGGGAGCAGGTGTCGATCGCGCCGCCCCACGCGTGCGTGAAGCGGATGCCCTCCAGCTGCGGGAAGCAGGTGAAGAAGTGCCCGGCGAGCTTGGCGTAGGTCTCCGGGCGGTCGTCGTACTCGGCGCGGACCCGGCCGCCGTAGTGGTGGATCGCGTCGTAGCCGCCCCAGAGGATGCGGTTGTCCGCCGACAGCCGGAAGTAGTGGAACTGGTTGGCCGAGCCGCCGAGGCCCTGCCGGTTCTTCCAGCCGATCGCGCCGAGCTGCTCGGCGGTGAGCGGCTCGCTCATCAGGGCGTAGTCGTAGACCGGGACGGTGTAGGCGCGGACCCGCTTCACCAGGTTCGGGAAGATGTTGGTGCCGAGCGCGACCCGCCGGGCGCGGACCGAGCCGTACGGGGTGCGGACGGCCATGCCGGCGCCGTACGCCTTCAGGTCGAGGGCGGGCGTGTGCTCGTAGACTCGGACACCCAGGGCGAGGCAGGCCTGCTTGAGGCCCCAGGCGAGCTTGGCCGGGTTCAGCATGGCCACGCCCCGGCGGTCCCACAGGCCCGCCTCGAAGGTGGGTGAATTGACCTGCTCGCGCACGGCGTCGGCGTCGAGGAACTCGATGCCGTCCGCGAGGCCCTTCCGCTCCAGTTCCCTGTGCCAGTCGCGCAGTTCCCACGCCTGGTAGGTCTCGGTGGCGACGTCGATCTCGCCGGTGCGCTCGAACTCGCAGTCGATGCCGTGCCGGGCGACCGCGGCCTCGATCTCGTCGAGATTGCGCCGGCCCAGCTCCTGCAGCCGGTGGAACTCGCCGGGCCAGCGGGCGAGCCCGTTGGCCGGCCCGTGGGTGAGGGATGCGGCGCAGAAGCCGCCGTTGCGGCCGGAGGCGGCCCAGCCCACCTCACGGCCTTCCAGCAGGACCACTTCGCGTCCGGGGTCGCGCTCCTTGGCGTTGAGCGCGGTCCACAGTCCGCTGTATCCGCCGCCGACGACCAGCAGGTCGCAGGTGTCGGCGCCGGTGAGCGCGGGCCCGGGGTGGGGCTTGCCGGGGTCTTCGAGCCAGTACGGGACCGGCTGTGCTTCGGAAAGAGACTTGGTCCAATCTGCCTGACGGCTCATGGCGCTTGGGGCCATGATTTTCAGCTCCCTACAGAGTTCTCTATGCCTTTTGCCGGTTGCGGCGGTTGGTGATGAGCATCGATACCAGCACGAGCGCTACGGCGACCAGGAACATGGCCGTACCGATGACATTGATCTGGACGGGCGTGCCGCGCTGTGCCGAACCCCAGACGAACATGGGGAAGGTGACGGTGGAGCCCGCGTTGAAATTGGTGATGATGAAATCGTCGAAGGAGAGCGCGAAGGACAGCAGCGCGCCCGCCGCGATTCCGGGGGCAGCGATGGGGAGGGTGACCCTGAGGAACGTCTGCACCGGACCGGCGTAGAGGTCCCGGGCCGCCTCCTCCAGGCGCGGGTCCATCGACATCACGCGCGCCTTGACCGCGGTGACGACGAAGCTGAGGCAGAACATGATGTGGGCGATCAGGATCGTGTAGAAGCCGAGTTGGGCGCCCATGTTCAGGAAGAGGGTGAGCAGCGAGGCCGCCATGACGACCTCGGGCATCGCCATCGGCAGGAAGATCAGCGAGTTCACGGCGCCGCGGGCGCGGAAGCGGTAGCGGACCAGCGCGAACGCGATCATCGTGCCGAGGAGCGTGGCGCCGACCGTCGCCCAGATGGCGATCTGGAGGCTGATGGAGAGCGAGCCGCACATGTCGGCGACCCCGCACGGCTGCTTCCAGGCGTCGAGCGAGAACTGCTGCCATGCGTAATTGAAGCGCCCCTTCGGTTTGTTGAAGGAGAACACCGTGACGATGATGTTGGGCAGCAGCAGATAACCGAGGGTCAGCAGTCCCGCGATGACGACGAGACGCTTCTTGAACCAGTTGACGAAGGGCATTTAGACCAGATCCTCCGTCCCGGACCGGCGAATGTAGATCGTGACCATGAGCAGGATCGCCGCCATGAGGATGAAGGAGAGCGCGGCGGCCGTCGGGTAGTCGAGGATCCGCAGGAACTGCGTCTGGATCACGTTTCCGATCATGCGGGTGTCGGTCGAGCCGAGGAGTTCGGCGTTGACGTAGTCACCGGCCGCCGGGATGAAGGTCAGCAGCGTGCCGGAGACCACACCCGGCATCGACAGCGGGAAGGTGACCTTCCGGAAGGTCGTGAAGGGCTTGGCGTACAGGTCGCCGGCCGCCTCGTGCAGCCGTCCGTCGATCCGCTCCAGCGAGGTGTAGAGCGGCAGGATCATGAAAGGCAGGAAGTTGTACGTCAGTCCGCACACCACCGCCAGCGGAGTGGCGAGCACCCGGTCACCGGCTGTCCAGCCGACGAAGTTGGTGAGGTCCAGGATGTGCAGCGAGTTCAGTACGTGCACGACCGGGCCGTTGTCGGCGAGGATCGTCTTCCAGGCCAGGGTGCGGATCAGGAAGCTGGTGAAGAACGGCGCGATCACCAGGATCATGATCAGGTTCCGCCAGCGTCCCGCGCGGAAGGCGATCAGGTAGGCCAGCGGGTAGCCGAGCACCAGACACAGCACGGTGGCCGCGGCCGCGTAGAAGACGGACCGCAGGAACTGCGGCCAGTACTCGCTCAGCGCGTCCCAGTAGGTCGCGAAGTGCCAGGTGACCTTGTAGCCCTCTTCCAGGGAACCCGTCTGGACGGACGTGGACGCCTGGTAGATCATCGGCAGCGCGAAGAAGACGATCAGCCAGAGAATGCCGGGCAGCAGCAGCCAGTACGGGGTGAACCGGCCCCGCTTGCGCGGGGGTTTCTTCGCGGGTTCGGCCTGCGCCAGGGGTGGCGGCGCCTCGGAGAGCGTGGCCATCAGGCGGCCTCCTCCTCGGTGCCGGCGGAGCCGACTGTCCCAGCAAGCAGGGACTGGGCGGCGTCGAGACCGAAGGTGTGGGCCGGGCTCCAGTGCAGCACGACATCGGCGCCCGGGACGAGCCGGCCGTCGCGCTCGACGTTCTGCACGTACACCGCGAACTCGGGGCAGACCGCGCTGTCGATGACGTACTGCGTGGAGACGCCGATGAAACTCGCGTCGGCGATCTTGCCGGTGATCCGGTTGCGCCCCTCGGGGATCGAGCCGGCGTCGTCGGCGTGGGTGAGGGAGATCTTCTCGGGCCGGATGCCCACGAGCACCTTGCCGCCCGCCCCGGTCGGTGCCGAACATCGCGCCTTGGGCAGCACCAGCTTGCCGTCGCCGGCCTTCAGCACGATGTCGTCGCCGTTCTCCGTGTCGACCTCGGCCTCGATCAGGTTCGACGTCCCGAGGAAGTTGGCGACGAAGGTCGTGTTCGGGTTCTCGTACAGATCGGCCGGCGAACCGAGCTGCTCCACCCGCCCGGCGTTCATCACGGCGACCGTGTCGGCCATGGTCATGGCCTCCTCCTGGTCGTGTGTGACATGGACGAAGGTGATGCCGACCTCGGTCTGGATCCGCTTGAGCTCCAGCTGCATCTGACGGCGCAGCTTGAGGTCGAGGGCGCCGAGCGGCTCGTCGAGGAGCAGCACCTTGGGGTGGTTGATGAGCGCGCGGGCCACCGCGACCCGCTGCTGCTGACCGCCGGAGAGCTGGTGGGGCTTCTTCCTCGCCTGCTCCCCGAGCTGCACCAGGTCGAGCATGTCCTCGACCTGCTTCTTCACGCTCTTGATGCCACGCCGGCGCAGACCGAAGGCGATGTTCTCGAAGATGTCGAGGTGCGGGAAGAGGGCGTACGACTGGAAGACCGTGTTCACCGGCCGCTTGTGCGGCGGCAGATGGGTCACGTCCTGGTCGCCGAGGTGCACGGTGCCGCTGGTCGGCTCCTCCAGCCCCGCGATCATGCGCAGGGTGGTGGTCTTGCCGCACCCGGAGGCACCGAGCAGGGCGAAGAAGGAGCCCTGCGGCACGGTCAGGTCCATCGGCTGTACAGCGGTGAAGGCTCCATAGGTCTTGCCGATGCCGGAGAGGCGGACGTCGCCGCTGCTGTCTGTCGTCATGGTGTCGTCACGCCCCTGTGAGCTTCGCGAACTTCTGCTGGTAGGCCGTCTCTTCCTTCGAGCTCAGCGAGCGGAAGGCATGGGACCTGGCCTGCATGGCCTTGTCGGGAACGATCAGCGGGTTGTCCGCCGCCGACTTGTCGATCTTGGCGAGGTACGGCTGCACGTCCGCGACCGGACTGACGTAGTTGATGTAGGCGGCGAGTTCGGCGGCAGGCTCGGGCTCGTAGTAGAAGTCCATGAGCCGCTCGGCGTTCGTCTTGTGGCGCGCCTTGTTGGGGATCAGCATGTTGTCGGTCGACGTCATATAGCCGCTGTCCGGGATGACATAGGCGACGTCCGGGTTGTCAGCCTGGAGCTGCACGATGTCGCCGGCCCAGGCGACACAGGCGGCCAGGTCGCCCTTGCTGAGGTCCGAGGTGTAGTCGTTGCCGGTGAAGCGGCGGACCTGGCCCTTGTCGACGGCCTTCTGCAGACGGGCGATCACCGCGTCGTAGTCGTCGCCGGTGAACTTCGCCGGGTCCTTGCCCATGTCGAGCATGGTCATGCCGACGGTGTCGCGCATCTCGGTCAGCAGGCCGACCCGGCCCTTGAGCGCGGGGTTGTCGAGCAGGTCGGAGACCGACTTCACCTCCACGCCGTTGAGCGCCTTCTTGTTGAAGGCGACGACCGTCGAGATGCCCTGCCAGGGGTACGAGTAGGCCCGGCCCGGGTCCCAGTCGGGGCTGCGGAACTGGTCCGACAGGTTGGCGAAGGCGTGCGGCAGGTTCGACGCGTCCAGTTTCTGGACGTAGCCGAGCCGGATCATGCGGGCGGCCAGCCAGTCGGTGAGGACGATCAGGTCACGGCCGGTGTCCTGGCCGGCGGCGAGCTGCGGCTGGATCTTGCCGAAGAACTCGTCGTTGTCGTTGATGTCCTCGGTGTACTTCACCGTGATACCGCTCCGCCTGCGGAACGCGTCCAGCGTCGGACGGTTCTTCCCGCTGTCGTCCACGTCGACGTACTCGGGCCAGTTGGAGAAGTTGACCACCTTCTCCTGGGCCGAGTGGTCGTCGGCGGAGACACCGCCCTGGGATTTGCCGGCCGCGGGGATTCCGCAGGCGCTCAACGCCCCGACGCCGCCCACCGCGAGCGCACCGCCCAGCAGCGAACGGCGGGCCAGGGCGGCCCGGCCGGTGCGGAGGCCGCGCCGCATGGCGGCCACTTCGACCGGGGTCGGGCGGTCGGGCTCGTACTGCCTCATGCGCTTGATGCCCTTTCGGGAAGGGGGCCGTGATGAGCGGCCGGATCTGACTATCGGTCCCCGAAGATCGTGCGGTGCCAGTCCTTCCGCGCCACCGCCGTATTGTCGAACATTACGTGCTTGACCTGCGTGTATTCCTCGAACGAGTACGCCGACATGTCCTTGCCGAAGCCGGACGCCTTGTAGCCGCCGTGCGGCATCTCGCTGATGATCGGAATGTGGTCGTTGACCCACACACACCCCGCCTTGATCTCGCGGGTCGCGCGGTTCGCCCGGTAGACGCTGCCGCTCCACGCGGAGGCGGCCAGACCGTACGGGGTGTCGTTGGCCAGCCGGATGCCCTCATCATCACTGTCGAACGGGAGAACGACCAGAACGGGACCGAAGATCTCGGACTGGACGATCTCACTGTCCTGCGGCGCGTCGGCGATCAGCGTGGGCCGGTAGTACGCACCGCTCTTGAGCTCGTCCTGCGGCGGCTCACCGCCGGTCACGACGCGCGCGTAGCCGCGGGCCCGTTCGACGAACCCGGCGACCCGGTCCCGCTGGGCGTGCGAGATCAGCGGCCCGAGGTCGGTACCCGGAGCGAACGGGTCCCCCAGCCGTACGGTCTCCATCAGGGCGGCCGTCTGCTCGACGAAGGCGTCGTAGAGGGGTCGCTGCACATAAGCGCGCGTGGCGGCGGTGCAGTCCTGCCCGGTGTTGATCAGCGCCCCGGCGACGGCCCCGTGCACGGCCGCCTCCAGGTCCGCGTCGTCGAACACGACGAACGGCGCCTTGCCGCCGAGTTCGAGATGCAGCCGCTTCACGGTCGCCGTCGCGATCTCCGCCACCCGCTGTCCGACACCGGTGGAGCCGGTGAAGGAGGTCATGGCGACGTCGGGGTGCCCGACGAGGTGCTCACCGGCCTCCCTCCCGGTCCCGGTGACGATGTTGATGACACCGTCGGGGACACCGGCGACGGTCGCCGCCTCGGCGAACAGCAGCGAGGTCAGCGGGGTGAGCTCGGCGGGCTTGAGCACGATGGTGTTACCGGCGGCGACAGCCGGAAGGATCTTCCACGCGGCCATCTGGAGGGGGTAGTTCCAGGGCGCGATCGACCCGACGACACCGATGGGTTCGCGGCGGATGTACGACGTGTGGTCACCGGAGTACTCACCGGCCGCCTGCCCCTGGAGGTGCCGGGCCGCGCCCGCGAAGAACGCGGTGTTGTCGATGGTCCCCGGCACGTCGAACTCACGCGTCAGCTTGAGCGGCTTGCCGCACTGGAGGGACTCGGCACGGGCGAATTCCTCCGCGCGGTCGGCGAGCACGGCGGCGAACCGGTGCAGCGCGTCCGACCGCTCGCCGGGGGTCGCCCCGGCCCAGCCGGGAAAGGCGTCCCGCGCGGCGGCGACGGCCCGGTCGACGTCCTCCGTCCCGGCCAGCTCGTATGTGTACACGTCCGCGCCGGTGGCCGGGTCGACGACGGCGTGCGTACGGCCCGACGTGCCCTTGGTGAACCGTCCCGCGATGTACTGCGCGCCGCCCGCGAGCCGCTCCTGCGCGGGGAAGGTTTCCGGGGTGGCGGTGCCCGGGTCGTCCATGTCGCTTCTCCTCCGCCGTCACCCCGCTCGAGAGGCGGGTGGCGTAGCTCCAGCTCGAATTGACTGCCGATCCTGACAGAGCGGATGGCGTCCAACAAGTGATTCCGTTGTTGCCATTTGGTTACGCGACGGAATCTGTCGACCAGATGTCGAGTCGGGACGGAAAAGGTGGGACGGAGTGTCAGTGGTGCCTGCCAGACTCGCATGCATGGCGAAGATCGATTCTGTGGAAGCCCTGATCAGGGCGGTCCAGGCGGGGGCCAGGATCAAGTACCTGCACTTCTGGGGACACCGGCCGACGCGGGACGGGCAGCTGTCCGCGAGCTGCCTGAGCCAGTGGTGGCCGTCACGCTTCGTGGTCGACGGTGTGGAGTACGCGACCGCCGAGCACTGGATGATGGCAGGAAAGGCCCGGCTGTTCGGGGACGCCGACGCGGAGAGCCGGGTGCTGGCGGCCGCGCATCCCGCCGAGGCGAAGAAGGCGGGCCGGCTGGTCCGGAACTTCGACGAGGCGATATGGGAGCGGGAGCGCCTCGGGATCGTGGTGCGCGGCAGTGTCCACAAGTTCGCGGCCGACTCGGGCCCGCGGGAGTTCCTGCTCGGGACCGGTGACCGGGTGCTGGTGGAGGCGAGCCCGATGGACCGGGTGTGGGGGATCGGCTTGGCGGCGACGGATGAGGGGGCGGAGGATCCGGCGCGGTGGAGGGGGCTGAACTTGCTGGGGTTCGCGTTGATGGAGGCGCGGGAGCGGCTGCGGGTGGCCGGGGCGTAGGCCCGGTGGGGGAGCTGGTCCCATCTGAAGGAGCGATGCTTCTGCCCGGCAGGGACTGCTCCCGCCCCAAGGGGCGCGGGGCTGTATTGAATCTGCGGCTACCGCCGGGTGGGCGCGACCGGTCCGCACCCGCCCGCACCCGCCCGCACCCGCCCGCACCGGCCCGCACCCGGAACTGCCGGCCCGCACCCGGAACTGCCGGCCGTCCTATTGGGTCGCGGCCACCACAAGCAGCACGATGAACGCGGCGGCAAGCACCAGCCCGGCCGAACCGCAGATGATCCCGGCCAGTGCCTGCCCACCGTTCGTGGCCTCCCCCCGCCTGACCCGCGCCCGGCCGATCGACCCGAAGACGATGGCCAGCACCCCCATCACCAGCGCGACCGGCCACGCACAGAACCCGACCGCACTGATGATCCCGGTGACGAGACTCGCCGTGCCCAGCCCGTTGTTGGGCATCGGCTGCATACCGGGCCAGCCGCCGTACTGCCCGGGCCCACCCGGGTACGGCGGAAACGGCTGCCCGGGGTAGCCATACCCCGGACCCGGCCCCGACACGGGCGCCGGTGCCCCCGGGTAGCCGTACGGAACCTGACCCGGGCCGTCCGGAGCCATCGGCGGCGGAGGCACAGCCGCGCTCTGCGGATACGGCGGCGCAGGCGGGGCGTACGGACTGGGCGACGCGTGCGCCCCCGGCGCCGCAAAGGGGTTCGCCTTCGCAGCCGGAGGCGTGTCCGACGGAGCCGCATAGGGGTTGTCCCAGCCCTGGGGGGTCACGTCGGCGTCCGCACCCGGCATCGCCGCGACCGTCCGCTGGTCATGGACCGACGGCGGCACCGGCGCCTCCGCCCCGGCCCCCGCCCCTTCCCCCGCGTCGGCCGTCTTGTCCAGCCGTATCTTCGGAGCCTCAGGCGCCTCGTCAGTCATCCCGCGGTGTCCCCTCTCCCGCCACACACCCGCACGCTCCCGCACGCACGCACGCCGCCGTCATGCTCATGCATGCCGCCGTCATGCTAAGGCCCTTCCACCTCGAACGCCGGTCCGGCCTACGATGACCCCGAATCACCGATCAGCCGATCACCGCGCAAGGGGCCAGCTCACGGCCGCACCACCGCCGAAGGCGGCCCCGCGCCGTTCCGGGGAGGAACCCTTGACCGACCGTCACGCCGAACCCGCCGCCCTCCGCGACGTGCACGCCTTCATCGCCGGGCTGCCCAAGGCCGAACTGCACGTCCACCACGTCGGCTCCGCCTCCCCCCGCATCGTGTCGGAACTGGCCGCCCGGCACCCCGACTCCAGGGTTCCCACCGACCCCAAGGCCCTGGTCGACTACTTCACGTTCACGGACTTCGCCCACTTCATCGAGGTCTATCTCTCGGTCGTCGACCTGATCCGCACGCCCGAGGACGTCCGGCTGCTCACCTATGAGGTGGCCCGCGAGCTGGCCCGCCAGCAGGTGCGCTACGCCGAGCTGACCATCACCCCCTACTCGTCCACCCGGCGCGGGATAGACGCACGGGCCTTCATGGACGCGATCGAGGACGCGCGGAAGGCGGCGGAGGCCGAGTTCGGGACGGTGCTGCGCTGGTGCTTCGACATCCCGGGCGAGGCGGGCCTGGAGGCCGCCGAGGAGACGGTACGGCTCGCGACCGACGACCGGATCCGCCCGGAGGGCCTGGTCTCCTTCGGACTCGGCGGACCCGAGATCGGCGTGCCCCGGCCACAGTTCAAGCCGTACTTCGACCGCGCCGTCGCGGCGGGCCTGCGCTCCGTCCCGCACGCCGGTGAGACCACCGGGCCCGGGACGGTCTGGGACGCCCTCGTCGAACTGCACGCCGAGCGCATCGGCCACGGCACCAGTTCCGCGCAGGACCCGAAGCTCCTCGCCCATCTCGCCGAGCACCGCATCGCGCTGGAGGTGTGCCCGACCTCCAACATCGCCACGCGCGCGGTCCGCACCCTCGAAGAGCACCCGATCAAGGACTTCGTGGACGCGGGCGTGCTGGTCACGGTCAACTCCGACGACCCGCCGATGTTCGGCACCGACCTGAACAACGAGTACGCGGTCGCCGCCCGTCTCCTCGGCCTCGACGAGCGCGGCATCGCCGACCTCGCCAAGAACGCGGTGGAGGCGTCCTTCCTGGACCAGGCGGGCAAGGCGAGGATCTCGGCGGAGATCGACGCCCACACCAAGGCGTGGCTCGCGCCCTGAAACCCGGCGGGCCCTGACGGTACTCCCGGGCCGTGGAAACCTCTGCGGGTCCTGAAGAAGGGACCCGGGCCCTGAAGAACAGCCGCGGGGCCCTGACAACATGGGCTCATGCAGACCGTGACCGCCGTGGCCCACCGCGGCGACCCCTACCGCTTCCGCGAGAACACCTCGGCCTCCCTGCGTTCCGCGCTCCAACGGGGCGCGGACGCGGTGGAGATCGACGTACGCCTGACGCGTGACGGCGTCCCCGTCCTCCTGCACGACGAGACCCTCAACCGCCTCTGGGAACACGACCGCCCGCTGAGCGCGCTGTCGGCGGACGAGGTGCGCGGCCTCACGGCGGGCGGCGTACCGACGCTCGCGGAGGCGCTGGCGGCGACGGAGGACAGCCGGGTCATGATCGACCTGCCGGGCGACCCGAGCGAGCGGGCGGTGGCCAGGATCGTGGCCGTGGCCCGGGAGTGCGGCGCGACGGACCGCGTCTACTACACCGGCGACGCCTCGGCGATGCTGGCGGTACGGGCGGCGGACGCGACGGCGGAGATCGCCCTGACCCGCAAGACGCTGGCACCCACGCGCCCCGCGCTCCTGGACGTGATCCGCCCCCATTACCTCAACTACCGCTTCACCCTCCTCGACCACGCCCTGACCGAGTACGTCCACCGCAGCGGCTACCTGGTCTCGTGCTGGACCCCGGACACCCGCCGCTCGATGCGCCGCCTGCTGGACACGGGCGTCGACTCCATCACCACGAACAGGGTGGACGTGCTCGACTCGCTACGGCGCTACACGGCCGACCGCTGAGCGACCGTCGCCGGATCGCTCGGCGTCTCCCGCGTCACATACTGCGGAACCGGAGCCGAGTCCTTCCCGTTGTCCCGAACCAGCCCGTACCGAACGGCCCCGTCGGGAGGCCCGTACCGGACGTCCTTCTCCACCGCGTCCCAGGTCGACGGGAAGACGCTCACCCCGTAGTCCGCCCCCCGCTCGTTCACCGTGAACGTCACCCTCCCGACGACGTAGAAGTACTCGTTCTGCCACATCTGCTGGGCTCCGGCCGGCAGGACGGCGTAGCCGGTGGCCGAGCTGCCCATGCCGGTGGAGGAGGCGTCGGTGCTGCTGATGCGGTCGTCCATCCGGCGACCGCCGCCCGACGCCACATGGAACAGCCTGCCCTTCAGGCCGGTCCAGCTCGGCATGACGAGGTTGCCGGCCCGGGACAGCGGAGCGATCTGCCAGCGGACGAGGACGTAGCCCCGGCCGGTCAGCGTCACCTTGTCCCCGCGGTGGTTCAGCACGGTGTGCGCCCCGCCCGTGCTGGTGATCCCCGTCTCCGGCCGGTGCGGGAGCGTGCCGGGCTCGGTGTCCGGGGCCGGCGCCTGGTCCACCGCGTCGACGACCGAGCCGTACCGGTCGGCGCCCGCCGACGGGGACGGCGACGCGGAGGGCGAGGCCGACGAGGACGGCGTGGGAGTGGCCGCCTGGGTCGGTGTCCGCGCGCCGCTGCTCGCCGCCGTGGGCGCGACGGCCGTACGCGGTGCCGGATGATCCGGGGTCGGTACGACGACGTAGGCGCCGCCCGCCACGATCGTCGCCCCCGCCGTGACCGCCACCGCGGGCTTGGTCAGCGCGCCCAGCACCTTCGCCGACCACCCGGCCGTGGTCGCCGCGGCCACCGTCTTGCCACCGAGGGCCAGCGACAGCGTGAAGCCCACCGGCACCGGCACCAGCGCGATCCCGACCAGCAGCCGTTCCGCCGGTACGACGGAGTCGCGGGCGTCGCCGCAGTAGCCGCAGCCCCGGATGTGCCGGGCCAGCCGCTTGCGCCAGACGGAGTCGGGCCGCCCGTCCCAACGGGCGGTCAGCTCACGCAGCGCGGGACAGGCCCCGTCCAGCGCGCGCACGATGCCCCGTGAGACCTCCAGCCGTTCCTTCATCCGCTGCACGCGGACGGCGGCGTGCTGCCGGCTGATGCCGACGGCCGCCGCCAGCTCGCGCCGGGTGAGTTCGCCCGAGACCTCCAGCCACCACAGGGACACCAGCTGCCGGTCCTCGGGGTCCAGCCAGCGCACCGCCTCCGCGACCTCCCGCCGCTGACCCTCCAACTGCAGGCGCAGCACGGTGAGTTCGGCGAAGTCGGCGGTGCCGTCCGGGACGCCCTCGTCCAGCTTCCGCTCCTGTCTGCGGCGGGCCCGGTCCCGTATCTGCCGCATGGCGATGGCCACCAGCCAGGACCGGAAGCTGTCCGGGTCGCGGAGGGCGCCGAGGTTGTCGACGGCGCGCAGCATGGTCTCCTGGACGACGTCGTCGACGTCGGCGTGGCCGTTGAGGGCGCGGCCGACCACGTTGTAGACCAACGGCAGCCAGCCCTCGACCAGTTCGTCCAGCGCACGCCGGTCGCCCGCCTGCGCGGCCGCGATGGTGGCGCGCCACTGCCGCGACACGTGCACGTCCGTCCTCATGACCGCACCTTCTCAGCCGGGGCGGTGACCTTGGCAATGTCGGGAATCACAGTCTGGAGACGGAGTGCGGGGGTCCGGGATAACACTTTCTTCCGCCCGGCCCCCCGGTCGTACTGGCCCTCGACCAAGGGAGCGGAGCCAAGGGAGCAGAACCGAGTGAGCAGGCCCACTCTCCCGAGGCGGCGGATCCAGGCGTAGCATGTGAACGAAACAGTTTCGTTCACGGAACGGACCTCGCATGGAGAAGACAGGCATGGTCTCCGTACTCGTCGTCAACGACCAATCGCTCCAGCGCCTCGCCCTGCGCATGCTCCTCGCCGCCGAGCCCGGCCTGACGGTCGCCGGGGAGGCGACGGACGGCGACGACGCGATCCGTGCGAGCGCCGCGCTCCGCCCCGACGTCGTCCTCATGGACAGCCGCCTGTCCGGAGCGGACGGCATCGAGACCATCCGGCGCATCACCCGCCCCGGCCGCCGGACGACCCGCGCCCCCGGGTTCCCCGGCGCCGGCGAGGAGGCCTCCGCCCCCCGGGTCCTGGTGCTGACCGCCGCCGACCGGCAGGCGGAGGCCGGAGCCGCACTGCGCGCGGGCGCCGGCGGCTTCCTGCTCGACGACGCCGACCCGGCCGAACTGACCGCGGCCATCCGGGTGGTGGCCGCCGGGGACGCCGTCATCACGCCCGGTCTGACCCGCGCGCTCATCGACGCCGTCCGCCAGCAGCACACCGTCCGCCCCCTCCCCCGCACATCGGGGCTCGGCGCCCTCACCGAACGCGAGCGCGACGTCCTGGTCGCCGTGGCCTCCGGCTGGTCCAACGCCGAGATCGCACAGTGGCTGTCCATCGCCCCGACCACCGTGAAGACCCACGTGAGCAACGTCCTCGCGAAGATCGGCGCCCGCGCCCGTGTGCAGGCGGTGACCTTCGCCTACGAGTCGGGACTCATCCGGCCGGCGGCCTAGGTGTGTCCGCCCGGTGTCGCCTTCGATGCTGACAGGACCGAAGACATAGGTGTCATGCCTCATTGGCCTGCAAGAAATGCATTCAGGTAATGAGCAGGCTCGTTATCTGCGAGCCACGTCATGGCACGTCGGCCGGTCAACCGCCCAGGATGCGTAAAACACGCAGGTGACCCACAAAGCATGTCCGACGCTCATGGATTGCCGCCATTCCAGGTATTGGACGTATGCGAGCCGACGGCCGAGGCTTGCAGACATCACGGATTCCCGGAAACCACGAGGAGTCGATCATGAGGACCCAGTGGAATGCCGAGGAAGGGCACATCGAGACGACCGCCCGTGGGCGTGCCGTACTCTCCCAGCCTCGCCTCAACCGTGGCACCGCCTTCACCCGGGAGGAACGGCAGTCGCTGGGCCTGGTCGGTCTCGTGCCGCCGGCGGTGCTGACCCTGGAGCAGCAGGCCGAGCGGGCGTACCAGCAGTACGCGGCGCAGCCCACCGATCTGGCCAAGAACGTCAACCTCACCGCGCTGCACGACCGCAACCAGGTGCTGTTCTACCGGCTGCTCAGCGACCACCTCGACGAGATGCTGCCCATCGTCTACACACCGACCGTCGGCAAGGCGATCCAGCGCTACAGCTACGAGTACCGGCGTCCAGCCGGCGTGTACCTGTCGGTGGACGCGCCGGAGGAGATCGAGGGCGCGCTCACCGCCTCCGGCCTGGGCCCGGACGACGTCGACCTGATCGTCGCCACGGACGGCGAGGCGATCCTCGGCATCGGCGACTGGGGCGTGGGCGGCATCGACATCTCGGTGGGCAAGCTCGCCGTCTACACCGCCGCCGCCGGCATCGACCCGGACCGCACTCTGGCGGTCATGCTGGACGTCGGCACCAACCGCCAGGAACTTCTGGAGAGCCCGCTCTACCTCGGCAACCGGCACCGACGGGTGGACCGGGAGACGTACGACGCCTTCATCGACGCCTACGTCACCACCGCCCGCCGGCTCTTTCCGAACGCCCTGCTGCACTGGGAGGACTTCGGCCCTGCCAACGCCCGCCGCATCCTGGACCGTTACCGCCCGCACGAGTTCACCTTCAACGACGACGTCCAGGGCACCGGTGCCGTCAACCTCGCCGCCGTGCTGTCCGGGGTGAAGGCCAGCGGGATCCCGCTGCGCGACCACCGCGTGGTGATCTTCGGCGCGGGCACCGCCGGCATCGGCATCGCCGACCAGCTGCGCGACGCCATGGTCGCCGACGGACTGAGCGCCGACGAGGCCACCGCCCGCATCTTCGGCGTCGACCGCTACGGCCTGCTCACCGAGGACCAGGAGGGCCTGCGCGACTTCCAGGTCCGCTACGCCCGCCCGGCCGCCGAGGTCGCCGACTGGCACCGGGACGAGAAGGTGGGCGGTATCGCGCTGGCCGAGGTCGTGGAGCGGGTGCGGCCGACGGTCCTGATCGGCACCTCCGGCCAGGGCGGCGCCTTCACCGAGGACATCGTCCGTACGATGGCCGCGCACGCCGAGCGGCCGATCATCCTGCCGATGTCCAACCCGACGGACCTTGCCGAGGCCGTCCCCGCCGACCTGCTGGCCTGGACCGACGGCCGCGCCCTGATCGCCACCGGCAGCCCGTTCCGCCCGGTCGAGCAGGACGGGGTCCGGTACGCGATCGGGCAGGCCAACAACGCGCTGATCTTCCCTGGCCTCGGTCTCGGCGCGATCGTCGCGCGGGCCACCCGGGTCACCGACGGCATGCTGGTGGCCTCCGCGCACGCCGTCGCCGGCCAGACCGATGCCACCGGCCCCGGAGCGCCGATCCTGCCCCTCACCGACCAGCTGCGCGAGACGTCGGCGGCCGTGGCAGTCGCGGTGGCCCGTGCCGCGGCGGCCGACGGGGTGGCCCGCGCGACGGTGGACGACTCCATCGAGGACCGGGTCAGGGCCGCGATGTGGCAGCCGGTGTACCCGCCCATCAAGGCCGTCTGAGCCGCCGGGACTTCACGCGGCGACCGAGTGGCACACCGGCCACCACGCACCGGCCGCGCGCCGCCCCACACTCCCCCGTCATGCTCACAGGGCCTGAATACGGCCTGTCCGATGCGGTGGGAGAATAGGATCATGGATCTCCAGGTACTGCGCTCCTTCCAGGCCGTGGCCGAGGGCGTGACCGTCACCGAGGCAGCGGCCGCCGCGCACATCACCCAGCCCGCCCTCTCCCGGGCCCTGAACCGGCTGGAGAGCGAGGTCGGCGCGGAGCTCTTCCAGCGGGTCGGGCGGGTCCTGCGGCTCACCCCGGCCGGCCGGGTGTTCAAGGAGTACGTCGACACCGTCCTCGACAGCTACGACCGGGGGCGACGGGCCGTGGCCGAGGTCGTCGACCCCGACACAGGCGTGGTGTCGCTGGCGTTTCTGCACACCCTGGGTACCTGGCTCGTACCGAGACTGGTCACCGGTTTCCGGCAGCGCTTCGCCGCCGTCCGGTTCGAACTGCACCAGGCGGACGAGAACGGTCTCACCCAGCATCTCCTGGACTCCACCGCGGACCTGATCATCACCGGCAAGGATCCCGGCCACCCGCTGATCACCTGGCGGCGGCTCCTGGTCGAGCCCCTCTGGCTGGCCGTCCCCGCCCGCCACCGGCTCGCGCAGCGCCGACGGGTGCGGCTGGCCGAGGTGGCCGACGAGCAGTTCATCGTGCTCAAGCCCGGCTACGGCCTGCGCAGCGTCACCGAGACCCTGTGCCGCCAGGCCGGGTTCAGCCCCCTCGTGGGCTTCGAGGGCGAGGAGGTGGAGACCCTGCGCGGACTGGTCGCGTCCGGCCTCGGCGTCTCCCTGATCCCGGCGGCTCCGGACGCCACCGCGGTTCCCGACACCAACTCGGACCTCCCCATCCGCTACCTCAGACTCACCGACGTCCGGGCGGCCCGGGACATCGGCGTGGCCTGTCTGGGCTCCCGTGCCCTGCCCCCGGCCGCCCGGCGCTTCATCGACCACGCCCTGAACACGACGGCCGGGACGGGAGGGGTGCCCCTGCGGCACGCCTGAGCACCACATCGACTTAACACAACATGGTTGCACTAATAACGCAACCGTGTTGTGCTGTCGGCATGAGTACCCACACGTGGTTCATCACCGGCTCGTCCCGCGGCTTCGGCCGCCACCTCGCGATCGCGGCCCTGGAGGCCGGCGACAACGTGGTCGCCACAGCCCGCAGGCCCGAGCAGCTCGACGACCTCGTCGAGAAGTACGGGGACCGCGTCCTGCCGGTCGCGCTCGACGTCACCGACCGGCCGGCCGCCGTGACCGGTCTCCGGGCGGCCGTCGACCGCTTCGGCCGGGTCGACGTCGTGGTCAACAACGCCGGATACGCCAACCTCTCCGCCGTGGAGACCACTCCCGAGGACGACTTCCGCCGCCAGTTCGACACCAACTTCTGGGGCGTCTACAACGTCTCCACCGCCGCGCTCCCGGTCCTCAAGGCCCAAGGCGGCGGCACCATCGTGCAGTTCTCCTCCATCGGCGGCCGCGTCGGCGGCACCCCCGGCCTCGGCTCCTACCAGGCCGCCAAGTTCGCCGTCGACGGCTTCACCCGCGTCCTCGCCGCCGAGAGCGCGCCCTTCGGCATCCGTTGCCTCGTCGTGGAACCCGGCGGCTTCGCCACCGACTGGGCCGGCTCCTCGATGCGGATCCCCGAGGTCACCCCGGAGTACGACCCCACCGTCGGCGAGATGGTCCGCCTGTTCGGCGGTTCCGTCTCCGCCGCCGGCGACCCCCAGCGCGCCGGCGAGATCCTGGTCCGGGTCGTCAAGACGACGAACCCGCCCACGCACCTGCTCCTCGGCGCCGGTGCCGTCGAGATGGCGCAGCACTACTCGAGCGGCCAGCTGGAGGAGGCCGCCGCCTGGGAGCCGGTGAGCCGATCGGCCGACTTCGGCCAGGACTACCCGGCCCAACTCCCCGACGGCACACCGGAGACGGGGTCCGGTCACTGAACCGGTACACACTCCCGAGGGAGCCCCGGTCCCCTTCCTCTACTTCCTCGCCGCGGTTTGTAGGTCGCGGGAGGCCTCGTCCGCGGAGTGGGTCTCGTCCGCGGAGTGGGTCTCGGCGGCGGAGTAGGAGGAGGCGAAGGTGAACGCGCGCGCGGACGGGCCGTGCGCGCGCAGGTCCGCGAGCCGTTCCAGGGCCTCGCCGACGGTCGGGAGATGACCGGCGGGGACCCACCAGAGCACCAGGTGCGCCTCGACGTGCCGCTCGAACCACTCACGGCGCCGCCGCATCACCTCCAAGTGGCCACTGCGGTAGGTGAAGTCCCATAGCGCCTCCTGGGTCTCCCACACCGTCAGGTTGACGATGACGTCCGCACCGGCCGGGCGCAGGGCGGTGGCGTCGGCCGCCCCCTCCTCCACGAGCCGCCACACGAAGCCGGGTGCGCCGTCGGCAGCGGTGTTGACCGAGTCGAGCATCTCGACGAACGGCGCGATGCGCGGGTCGTCGAGGGGGTGACGAAGCGTGGCGACATTGAGCTGGGCGAGGTGAGCGGCACACGTGGATGCGGTCATGGCCTCATGTCAGCATGCCCCAACTTCTATGTCAATCACTGTTGTTTTTAGAACTTTCGAGCACCACGCAGCACTGCCCCGGCCGGGCGTCCATGCGGGCCCGGACGGGGCCGCCGGTGCCGAGCAGCCCCTCCAGCAGTGCGAGGTTCATGCCGCAGACGAGCGGCGGGAAACGTTCCGCGACAGCGTGGAAAGGGCAGTTGCGCATACGGACGACGACAGGCGCGGCCACCGCGCCCTCGGCGCCATCGGCACCATTGACGTCCTGAGCGCCGTCGACACCCTGGGCGCCTCCGCCGCCTCCGGCACCCACCAGGTGCGGTTCATAGCCGCGGGCGGACAGCATCTCCATGGCCTCTTCGAGGCTGCCGCAGGGTGCCGCCGAGCCGCGCAGGGCCTCGCCGCGGTGGCGCGCGGCCGCACAGAGTCCGGCGTCCAGGCCGGCCTTTTCGGCGGCCTCGGCGAGCAGTTCGGCGGCTGTGCGGTAGTCGCGGGCGGGCAGCGACACCACCCGTTCGCCCTGCGCCCGCGTGTACACCTTGGCGGGACGGCCCGCTCCCGGCCCGGAACGGCCCGTCAGGCGGCGACTGCCGGTTTCGAGCAGCCCGGCCTGGGCCAGCCTGTCCAGATGGTGCGCGGCGAGCGTGCGCGCCACCCCGGTCGCCTCGGCGGCCTCGTTACGGCCGACCTCGCGGCCCTGCGCCGTCACGTACTCGTACAGTCGGCGTCGCACCGGATCCTGCAGCGCCGCGATCGCGTCGATGTCCTTCACCCGGCCATTCTAGGAACAACACAGGTTGGAGATAGAAGTCCCGGACACCGCCCGGCGGGGCGAGTACGTCGTCCCCACCCACGACAGGACAACGCGGGCGCGGCAGACTCGGGCGGCCGGCGCCGGCTCGTGACCAGGATCGGTAGTTGACACCAGGCACTTTCGCGACCCGCGCCGATGCCACGCGCCCTGCCGGACGGCGTGTGTGCTCCCGCTCGCGCACCCCGCCCGGTGTGCGGAATTCCTGATAGGCCAGCATCTGCTCCGCTGTCGCCTGCCCGTGATGGGTCGTCATGTAGCGGGAGCGGGAGCGTGAGCGTCTGCCGGACCGGGGAACCCATCGCACCACAACCGCGTCGTAACCCCGGCCTGTCCCAACTCCCCCTGGGGGCATCGTGAGACACCGCAGCACCGGCGCCCGTTCGCTCGCCGTAGTCGCCCTCACTGTTTCATCCGCTGCCTGCGCGTCCGGCACCGGGGCTACCGGGCCCGCCAAGACGGAGCCCTCGGTCTCCGCTTCGGCCCGGTCGTGGTACGGGAGCCCGACCCCCGACGGCTCGTCCGCTTCCGGCTCCCCCGTCCTCGGTTCGACATCGCCCGGCCGCTCCATCTCGGCGTCCCCCAGCACGCGGGCGGCTACCGCCGGTGGCTCCACTCGCCTGTGCCTCAGTGGGACCGTCACGATCCTCTACCCGCTTGCCGACAACCCCCTACGCACCACCTGCGTCCACGCCGGCACGGCGATCCACATCACGCTGAAGTCGCCTCCCAACTACAGCTGGGCGCCGGTCATGAGCTCGAACCCGAACACGGTCACCATGCTCGCCGACCACCTCGCACCCGACGGCACCCGCTCCGCCACCGCACGTGCCGTCGCCGCTCCGGGCACCGCCACCCTCAATTCAGCCGACACCTACACCCCCGACCACCACGGGCCGCCCTCACGAGCCTGGCAACTGACCCTCACCGTGGTCCCGTAACGGCCTTCCGCCTACTGGGGTTCGACGTGCACCAGCAGCCGCCACAGCCGCGTCTGCGGCCCGGACCGATCCCCAAGGAACGACGACGTCGACCGCAGCTCCACCTCACCGGCACCGGTCGCCCTGACCGTGGCCCGCACGGTTCCCTCGGGTCGCTTCCGCCTCGATCACCGTCACGGGTCCCGCGACCACCTCGACCGGAGTCCACCCGTAGCCGAGTGATCCGTGGAGAGTGATGACCACCTCGTCCCCCACCCGCACCTGCAGCGGCGACCCCGGCGAATCCCCGGGACAGTGGACCAAGTCCACCCGCCTTGCCCCGTCGTATGCCATGGCACGAAACCTAGTGGCGGCGCTCTGATCCTGCCCGGAGCATGGGCGGATCGGCGGCGACAGCGTCGTGATCGTCCAGAAGAAGAGCGGCTGACGGCATGCCGGGGAGCGAGCTTTTCCGTCCCGGCACACAGCGACCGCCCCGCTGGTGACCAGGCCGGCCGCAGGGACTGGGCCGGATGCCGCCGGTACGATGACCGCGCTCGTCGGTCTCAGCCGCGTGGCGTGCGTGTTCACCGACCCTCGGACGTGCGTATGGAGCGACGTCACCCAGGCCGAAGCACCGACGCTGCGTCGGGCCCCCCGTCCCGGACCGGACACCCTGTCGATGGCTCCGGTCAACGCCGGGTTACGTCCCCGGTCACCGGCGGGCCTGCCAAAAGGGCGCTGCCCGGGGTGACTTGTCCACCCCGGGCAGCGCAATCCGGCCGCAGCCGGGATCAGACGTCCAGCGACGTCATCACGTGCTTGATCCGCGTGTAGTCGTCAAACCCGTACGCGGACAGGTCCTTGCCGTACCCCGACTTCTTGAAGCCGCCGTGCGGCATCTCCGCGACCAGCGGAATGTGCGTGTTGATCCACACGCAGCCGAAGTCCAGCTTCTTGGACATCCGCATCGCCCGACCGTGGTCCTTGGTCCACACGGACGACGCGAGCGCGTACTCGACGCCGTTGGCCCACTCCACGGCCTGGTCCTCGTCCGAGAAGGACTGGACGGTGATGACCGGTCCGAAGACCTCGTTCTGGATGATCTCGTCGTCCTGCCTGAGCCCGGAGACGACGGTGGGCGCGTAGAAGTACCCCTTGTCGCCGACCCGCTGCCCGCCGGTCTCGACCTTGGCGTGGGCCGGCAGCCGCTCGATGAAGCCGGAGACCTGCTTGAGCTGGTTGGGGTTGTTGAGGGGGCCGAACAGCACGTCCTCGTCGTCCGGCTGCCCGGTCTTCGTCTCGGCCGCGGCCTTGGCGAGCGCGGCGACGAACTCGTCGTGGATGGACTCCTGGACGAGGACGCGGGTGGCGGCCGTACAGTCCTGACCGGCGTTGAAGAAGCCCGCGACGGAGATGTCCTCGACGGCCTTGGGGATGTCCGTGTCCTCGAAGACGACGACCGGGGCCTTGCCGCCCAGCTCCAGGTGCACCCGCTTGAGGTCCTTGGACGCGGACTCGGCGACCTGCATGCCGGCGCGCACGGAGCCGGTGATGGAGGCCATCGCCGGAGTCGGGTGCTCGACCATCAGACGGCCGGTGTCACGGTCGCCGGTGACGACGTTGAAGACGCCCTTGGGGAGGATCCCGCCGATGATCTCGGCCATCAGGACGGTCGACGCGGGAGTGGTGTCCGAGGGCTTCAGCACGACCGTGTTGCCCGCGGCCAGCGCCGGGGCGAACTTCCATACGGCCATCATCATCGGGTAGTTCCACGGTGCGACCTGCGCGCAGACGCCGACCGGCTCACGGCGGACGATGGAGGTCAGGCCCTCCATGTACTCACCGGCCGACCGGCCCTCGAGCATGCGCGCCGCGCCCGCGAAGAAGCGGATCTGGTCGACCATCGGCGGGATCTCCTCGGAGCGGGTGAGCCCGATGGGCTTACCCGTGTTCTCCACCTCGGCCGCGATGAGGTCCTCGGCGCGCTCCTCGAACGCGTCGGCGATCTTCAGGAGGTGCTTCTGGCGCTCGGCGGGCGTGGTGTCCCGCCATGCCGGGAAGGCCGCGGCGGCGGCCGCCATGGCGGCGTCGACGTCGGCCGCCCCGGACAGCGGCGCCGTCGCGTACGCCTCGCCGGTCGCGGGGTTGACCACCTCGGTGGTCCGTCCGTCGGCGGCGTCCCGGAACTCACCGGCGATGTAGTTCTGTAGTTTGCGCAGCCGACCCAGCTCGGTACTCACTGCCGGCCCTCCAAGTTCGGGTGTCCAATCACTGAGACACCCACAGTAATCCGAGATCCCACGTTTTCAAGACCCCCACGCTACGGAGTCTGCGAAATCCGCAAACATCGGCCCCGAAAACGACGAATTTCATCGATACGGCCTTGCGGAACCGTCGAGACGTCGTGCACAGTGAGGTCGTGGCCAGTCGAAGCGCAGACCAGAGGGACTCGTCCCGCGAGTCCAGGAGCGGCACCCCTCAGTTGGATGCCGTTTCCCTCGCCATCATCCAGCAGCTCCAGGAGGACGGCCGCCGGCCGTACGCCGCGATCGGCAAGGCCGTCGGCCTGTCGGAGGCGGCCGTGCGCCAGCGCGTCCAGAAGCTGCTGGACCAGGGCGTCATGCAGATCGTCGCCGTCACGGACCCGCTCACCGTGGGCTTCCGCCGGCAGGCGATGGTCGGCATCAACGTCGAGGGTGATGTCGAGTCGATCGCGGACGCGCTGACCGGCATGTCGGAAGTCGAGTACGTGGTGATGACCGCGGGCTCGTTCGACATCCTCGCCGAGATCGTCTGCGAGGACGACGACCACCTGCTGGACGTCATCAACAGACGCATCCGGGCACTGCCCGGAGTGCGCTCCACCGAAAGCTTCGTCTATCTGAAGCTGAAGAAGCAGACCTACATGTGGGGAACCCGATAACCGTGACCCAGAAGGACCTCAGCCGCACCGCGTACGACCACCTGTGGATGCACTTCACCCGCATGTCCTCGTACGAGAACTCCCCCGTCCCGACCATCGTCCGGGGTGAGGGCACCTACATCTACGACGACAAGGGCAAGCGCTACCTCGACGGTCTGGCGGGTCTGTTCGTGGTCCAGGCCGGTCACGGCCGCACCGAACTCGCCGAGACCGCCTTCAAGCAGGCCCAGGAGCTGGCGTTCTTCCCGGTGTGGTCGTACGCCCACCCGAAGGCCGTCGAGCTGGCGGAACGCCTGGCCGACTACGCCCCCGGCGACCTGAACAAGGTCTTCTTCACCACCGGCGGCGGCGAGGCCGTGGAGACCGCCTGGAAGCTCGCCAAGCAGTACTTCAAGCTCCAGGGCAAGCCGACCAAGTACAAGGTCATCTCCCGCGCGGTCGCCTACCACGGCACCCCGCAGGGCGCCCTGTCCATCACCGGCCTGCCGGCCCTCAAGGCCCCCTTCGAGCCGCTGGTCCCCGGCGCGCACAAGGTGCCGAACACCAACATCTACCGCGCCCCGCTCTTCGGCGACGACCCGGAGGCCTTCGGCCGCTGGGCCGCCGACCAGATCGAGCAGCAGATCCTCTTCGAGGGCCCGGAAACGGTCGCCGCGGTCTTCCTGGAGCCGGTGCAGAACGCGGGCGGCTGCTTCCCGCCGCCGCCCGGCTACTTCCAGCGGGTCCGCGAGATCTGCGACCAGTACGACGTACTGCTCGTCTCCGACGAGGTAATCTGCGCCTTCGGCCGCCTCGGCACGATGTTCGCCTGTGACAAGTTCGGCTACGTCCCGGACATGATCACCTGCGCCAAGGGCATGACCTCGGGCTACTCCCCGATCGGCGCCTGCATCATCTCCGACAAGATCGCCGAGCCGTTCTACAAGGGCGACAACACCTTCCTGCACGGCTACACCTTCGGCGGCCACCCGGTGTCGGCGGCCGTGGGCCTCGCCAACCTCGACCTGTTCGAGCGCGAGGGCATCAACCAGCACGTGCTCGACAACGAGTCCGCGTTCCTCTCCACCCTCCAGAAGCTGCATGACCTGCCGATCGTCGGCGACGTCCGCGGCAACGGCTTCTTCTACGGCATCGAGCTCGTGAAGGACAAGAACACCAAGGAGTCCTTCGACGACGAGGAGACCGAGCGCGTCCTGTACGGCTTCCTCTCCAAGGCCCTGTACGAGAACGGCCTGTACTGCCGGGCCGACGACCGCGGCGACCCGGTCGTCCAGCTCGCCCCGCCGCTGATCTCCAACCAGGAGACCTTCGACGAGATCGAGCAGATCCTGCGGGCCACGCTGACGGAGGCGTGGACCAAGCTCTGAGCTGCCGTGCTCTTCCGCGATCTTCCGTGATCTTCCGTGATCTTCGGTAAGGAAGATCAATCCCGGCCCCGGTGCCGTCCGTTCGAGTGAGAACGGCGGCCCGGGGCCGTGTGCTGTCCGGGCTCGGCCCCCGACCTGCCTAGCGTGCACGTGACCGATCGGCCCAGCCTTCGTTCCCCCGGACGGAGGATCGGACGCGGGAAAACGGATCAGAACCGAGGTGTACGCCATGGAGGCCCCGCCGGACAACGACGTGCTGTGGGCACGCTCGCTGCACTTCTGCTACCAGGACGGCTCGCCCGGTATCGCGGGTGTCTCGCTCGGCGTGCGGGAGGGCGAGATCCTCGCCGTCAGCGGGCCGCGCGGCAGCGGCAAGACCACGCTGCTGAGGTGCCTGTCGGGTCTGCTCCCGGCGCAGCGCGGCGAGGTCTGGTTCAACAGCACGGCAGTGCACCGGATGGGCCCGCTCACCCGCGAACGGCTGCGCCGCGACCGCTTCGGCTGGATCGACCCGGCCCCGGCGCTGGTCCCCGAGCTGAACGTCTGGGAGAACACCGCCCTGCCCCTGATGCTGCGCGGAACCGGCCGCCGCCGGGCCAAGGTGGCCGCGCTGGAGTGGCTGGAACGCCTCGACGTCGGCGACAAGGCCCGTAGCCACCCGAGGGAACTCCAGCAGGCCGAGCGCCAGCGTGTCTGCATCGCCCGCGCCATCGCCCCCTCCCCCACGGTCCTCTTCGCGGACGAGCCGACGGCACCGCTGCACCGCGCCGACCGCGCCCATGTGCTGCGCACCCTCACCACGGCGGCCCGCTCGCACGGCATCACGGTCGTCCTCGCCACACACGACGCGGAGACGGCGGCCCTCGCCGACCGCACGGTCTCGCTGCTGGACGGCCGCCGCGTGAACACGGTCCACCTGCCGCCGGTCTCCGAAGCGGAAGGCCGGGCCGAGTGCTCGCTCTCCGTCTGAGCCGCGTCGCCCACCCGGCCATCCACCTGCGCCGCCTCCTGGTGGCGGCGGCGGCCGCCGGCACGGGCTTCCTCCTGCTGTCCGCCCTCGGCTACGCGATGGCCCACCCGACCCACTCGACGGCCGCGCTCCTGCGCCTGTCGTGGTGCGCGATCCCGCTCGCCGCCACGGTGTACCTCGCGATCGCGGTGGCCCGCACGGACCCCGGCACCAGGCCACGCCCCGGCCTGTCCGCCCTGGGCCTGGGCCCGGCCCGGCTGATGGCGATCGCCGCCCTGAACACCGCCCTCGCCTGCACCCTGGGCTCGCTGCTCGCCCTCCTGGTCTTCCTCCACCTGCGCGGCGATCTCACGGGCATGCCCTTCGACGGCGCGGCGAAGGACTTCCTGGCGGCGAACAGGTCCCTGCCCGTCCCGGCGGCCCTGACCCTCCTGACCGTGCTCCCGGTGCTCGCGTCCACAGCGGTGGCGGTAACCCTGCGCCCGCGGGACCTGCCCCACCCGACGGGCCGGGCGCGTGTGTACGGCCGCTTCGGGGCTTACGGCCGAACGACGAAGCGGGAGACCTTCGGAACGTACGGCCGCTTCGGCGCCCGCCTCTTCGCACACCCACCCCAGCCCACGCCGCTCCCCGCGGACGGCCGTGCCGCCGAGGTGGCACAGGCAGCGGCCGCCGGGGACATCCCCTCCGGGGGAGGCACGCCGCAAGGGCCGGCGAGCGAGACCCCCCTCCCCGCCCCGGCGGACGCTTCCGGGCTGATCGGGGTCGCGAAATCCCCCACCGGCCTCCCGTGGGGCATCGCCGTCCTCGCGGCGGGCCTGGCCGTCGAGTCGTACGCCGGCACCACCGGAGCCACCCCCCGGACCACCCTCCCCGGCGGCCTGGCCGTAGGCCCCGTCGGCGTCCTCGCCGGCTGGTGCCTCACCGCCCTCGGCCTGGTCCTCGCCGGCCCCGGCCTCACCCACCTCTGCGGCCGCCTCCTCCAGACCGTCCGCCCCGGCGCCCTCCGCCTGCTGGCCGGCCGCGTCCTGATGGCGGAGGCCACCCGTATCGGCCGCCCCCTCGGCGTCGTCTGCGCGGTGGCGTCGGCGGCCTTCGCGACCATCACGCTCTATGACGACAGCGACATCCTCGCCTTCGGCCCGCTCACCACCCTCGGCGGTGTCGTGGTCGCCGGCTGCACGGTGGCCACTCTCCTGATCGCGGCCGTGGAGGCTCGCCAGTCCCGTGCCGAAACCACCGAGGCCCTGCTCCGCCTGGGCGCCCCGGCCACAATTCTGCGCAGCGCCGCGGCCCTGCGCACCGGCGCCCTGCTGGCCCTCTTCGTCCCCCTCACCCTGCTGGTCGCCGACCTCGCCGCGCTGCCACTCGCACCCTGAGAGGCCGTACGGAGATCACGGCAGAAAAGTCCCGGTCCACCGATGACTTTCGCGCCACCCCCCGGTCTGTCCCCCCGAACAGCTCGACACCCGAGGGAGAGACCCCCATGTACCAGCAGATGATCTTCGTGAACCTGGCCACCAACGACGTCGCCGCGTCGCGGAAGTTCTTCACGGAGCTCGGCTACTCGATCAACCCGCAGTTCAGCACCGACGACTGCTCCTGTGTCGTGATCAGCGACACGATCATCGCGATGCTCCTCAGCAAGCAGCGCTACGCCGACTTCACGAAGAAGGAGATCGCCGACTCGACGAAGACCAGCGAGGTGCTGATCTGTCTGAGCGCGGAGAGCCGCGAGAAGGTCGACGAGCTGGTGGAGAAGGCG
Source organism: Streptomyces sp. NPDC005866 (assembly GCF_040629895.1). Classification (NCBI taxonomy): domain Bacteria; kingdom Bacillati; phylum Actinomycetota; class Actinomycetes; order Kitasatosporales; family Streptomycetaceae; genus Streptomyces; species Streptomyces sp. NPDC005866. The sequence continues at coordinate 59,787 of NZ_JBEXWP010000034.1, read as the reverse complement.
GTCGCGGCCGGCGGCACCGCCGCCCCCGAGGTCCAGGACCAGGGCTTCATGTACGGCCGTTCCTTCGACGACCTCGACGGCCACACCTGGGAGATCACGTGGATGAACCCGGCGGCGGTCCAGGGCTGACCCGCCCGGCCCAGCCGGTCCCTTCCCCACCCATCCCTACGAACAGCTGTGCCAGCATGGGCGGGTGCATCCGACACCCGCCCAGCCGCACCCCGGCCAGCCGAACGCCGGCCGGCCGAACCGTGCCGCCCGCGACCGTGAGATCGAGTCCCTCGCCGAGTTCGACGAGGTCGTCGCCGAGCACGGCACCCTCGCCCAGTACCGCGTCCAGGCCGTCGACCTGACGGGCCGTACGGACGCCCTGCTCACCACCGACACCACGGGCGCCGTCTTCCTCGGCTGCCCGATGTCGGCCGAGGCCGCCGCCCGCGTCCGCGCCTCGGGCGCCCTGGTCTTCCCGCCCGTCCCGAACCTCCCCTTCGACCCCTACCGCGCCTTCGTCTATACGCCCGACGAGTTGTTCGACTCGCTCGGAGAGGGATACGAGGCGACCCCGGACGCCCGTTCGTACGCCTGGTTCCAGCGGACCAAGTCGGACGGCGACATATTCGCCTCGATGCTCCGCTCGGTCCACGACGACGCGGTCTCCGACGCGCTCGACGAACTCCTCGTCGGCGCCCGGGTGGTGGGCGTCATGGGCGGGCACGCGATGGCGCGCGGCACGGAGGCGTACGCCGGTGCCGCCCGGCTCGGCCGGGAGATCGCCCGCGACGGCTTCACGGTGGCGACCGGCGGCGGCCCGGGCGCGATGGAGGCGGCGAACCTGGGCGCGTACGCGGCACCCTTCGGCGACCGGATGCTGGAGGAAGCCCTTCGGCTCCTCGCCAAGGCGCCCTCGTTCCGGCCGTCGGTCACCGACTGGGCACGGGCCGCCTTCGAGGTCCGCGAGCGCTGGCCGGACGGCGGGCCCTCGGTCGGCATCCCCACCTGGTTCTACGGCCATGAGCCGCCGAACGCCTTCGCCGCGCACATCGCCAAGTACTTCGCGAACGCCACCCGCGAGGACGGCCTGCTGGCCCGCTCCAACGCCGGTGTGGTCTTCCTGCCGGGCGCCGCCGGGACCGTACAGGAGATCTTCGACAACGCGACGCCCAACTACTACGAGTCGCGGGGCGAGCCGACCCCGATGGTGCTCGTGGACGAGACGCACTGGAGCGAGAAGCTGCCGGCCTGGCAGCTGTTGACCTCGCTTGCCCGGGAGCGGTCCATGGCGTCCCGTATCGCCCTCGTTGACCGGATCGAGCAGGCTTCCGAGGCGCTGAAACGTCTCGGCAATTAATAAGAAGGCAAAGTCAACGGTCGTGGGCCGCATATGCATTGACACTACTTACGGAGCGCTTATAGACCTATGAGCCTCCTGGGGTTGCTGATGTCTCATCTCTCATTGCGTCAACTCCCCACAAACCCCCCCGCAGTTATGCACTCAGTAAGGACAAACGTGTCCATATCCCGCCGCAGTGCACGTCGTTCCGTGCGCATCCTGGGAGTTGCCGCCGCGTCGGCCGCGCTGGCGCTTGGCGCCTCCGGCACCGCCCTCGCGTGCAACATCAACGATTTCTCCGCCGAAGCCACCTGCGACGGCACCAACGGCGTCATCAATGTCAAGGACATCGACGCCTCCGGTACTTCGGCCACCATCACCGTCTTCCTCGAGAACCACGGTGCTGACGAGAAGCAGGTCGGCGAGGCCCAGACCGTCAAGGGCTCCAAGGAGGGCACGCCGGTCACCTTCTCCGAGCACTGGAAGCCGGACGCGGTGTACCGCGTCCACGTCAAGGTCGACAGCGGCAGCATCCACATCGACAGGGACATCACGCCCAACCTGACGACCCCGTCCACCGCCTGCCAGGCCGAGGAGAGCTCCAGCCCGTCGCCGTCGGCCACGCCGTCGCCGTCGGAGTCCGAGTCCACCCCGGCCGAGTCCGACTCCCCGACCCCGTCGGCCTCGGAGAGCAGCAGCACCGCCCCGGCGGGCACGTCGAGCAACGCCCCGTCCCCGGCGGTCGGTGATTCGAACCTCGCCGAGACCGGTGCCAACTCCAACACCGGTGTGATCGCCGGCATCGCGGCCGCGCTGGTCGTGGTCGGTGGCGGCGCCGTCTGGCTCGGTATGCGCCGTCGTGGGGCGCACAACAGCGGCAGCTGAACGCGCTTCCCCAAGTAACACCCAGTAACGCCAGCAATATCCAGTAACACCAGTACACCGTCGAGGCCCGTCCCCGTATCCCCGGGGGACGGGCCTCGTCCGTACCGGCGGAGACGTCGGTCCGGCAGGATCAGTCCAGTACGACGGTCTCCGCCGCGTCGAACTCGACGCCCACCGCGTCTCCGGCCTCCGGCGCCTCCCGCAGCGCACAGGCCGCCTCCAGCCGCGGGCCGTCCTGAGGCTGGAGGTGGACGGTGACATGGGTGCCCTGGAAGGTACGGGCGGTCACCGTGCAGGGCAGCCCCACGTCGGCCGCCACGAGCCGTACTCCCGCGGGCCGTACCAGCACAGTGCGCGGCCCCTGGGGCACGTTCCCGGGAACCGGCAGCTTCCCCCACGGCGTCACCGCGACCGATCCCTCGACGGTCGCCGGGACCACGTTGCCGAAGCCGAGGAAGCGCGCCACGAACTCGTCGGCCGGCCGCTGCCAGACATCGAGGGGCGTACCCGACTGGGCGATCCGCCCGTCCCGCATCACCACCACCCGGTCGGCCAGCGCGAAGGCCTCGCCCTGGTCGTGGGTCACCGCGAGCACGGTCGTACCCAACCGCCCGAACAACTCCCGTAGTTCGACCACCAGCCGCTCCCGCAGCGAGCGGTCCAGCTGTCCGAGCGGTTCGTCCAGCATCAGCAGCCGGGGCCGGGGCGCCAGCGCCCGCGCGAGCGCCACCCGCTGCTGCTCACCACCGGAGAGCCCGGCCACCGCCCGCCGAGCGGCCCCCGGCAGCCCGACCAGGTCCAGCAACTCACCGACCCTTTCGCCCTGTTGACCCTTGCCGACGCCACGCATCCGGAGCCCGAAGGCCACGTTCCCGCCCACGTCCCGCTGCGGGAACAGCTGATGGTCCTGGAACATCAGCCCGACCCCCCGCTGATGGGCCGGCACCCGCGCCTGGTCCCGTCCGTCGAGCAACACCCGCCCCGAGTCGAGCGGTTGCAGCCCCGCCACCACCCGCAGCAGCGTCGACTTGCCGCTACCGCTGGGCCCGAGCACGCACACCACCTCGTGCTCGGCGACCTGGAGGTCCACGGCGTCGAGCACGGGCCGCCCGCCGAACCGTACGGTGGCCTGCCCCAGTTCGAGAAGCGGCATCAGAACTCCCCCGTCCGGTCGGTCCGCAGCCGTTCCAGAACCAGCAGCGCCACCGCGCACACCACCATCAGAATCGTGGAAAGGGCCATCGCCTGGCCGTAGTTGAGATCACCGGGGCGGCTGAGCAGCCGGGCCACCGCCACCGGCAGGGTCGGATTGCCGGGCCGCGCGATGAACACGGTCGCCCCGAACTCCCCCAGCGAGACCGCGAAGGCGAAGCCCGCCGCGACCAGCAACGCCCGCCGCACCATCGGCAGATCGACCTCCCGCCACACCCGCCACGGCGAGGCCCCGAGCACGGCGGCCGCCTCCCGCAGCCGTTCGTCCACGGCACGCAGCACGGGCAGCATGGTCCGTACGACGAACGGCACCCCGACCAGCGCCTGCGCGAGCGGCACCAGGATCCAGGACTGCCGCAGATCCAGCGGCGGCCTGTCGAGCGCGATCAGGAACCCGAAGCCGACGGTCACCGCGGACACGCCGAGCGGCAGCATCAGCAGCGCGTCGAAGCCCCGTACCAGCCGCCCCGCGTCCCGCCGGGCCAGCGCGGCGGCGGCGAGCCCGCCGATCACCACGGCGATGGCCGTGGCGGCGACGGCGTACTGCAAGGAATTCACGACCGACTGGATCGGCGCGACCAGGAAGGTGCCCCCGTCGGCGTCGCCCAGCGCCCGGTAGTACCCGAACCCCCCGCCGAGGGACCGCCGTACCAGAACGGCCAGCGGCAGGACGAGGAGTACGGCGACGGTGGCGAGGACGCCGGCGAGGAGCGCCCACTGCCCGGCCCCGCGCGGCCGACGGGCGGTCGTCTCGGGGGCGACGAGACGCAGCGCGCTCTCCCGCCGCCGTATCGTCCACGCGTGCACGGCGAGGATCGAACCGACGGCGACGAACTGCACGATCGTGAGGACGGCGGCCGTGGAGAGGTCGAAGATCTCGGAGGTCTGCCGGTAGATCTCCACTTCGAGGGTGGAGAAGGTGGGCCCGCCGAGGATCTGCACCACCCCGAAGGAGGTGAAGGTGAACAGGAAGACCATCAGCGCGGCGGCGGCCACGGCGGGCGCCAGCGCGGGCAGGGTGACCTTCCGCCAGGCGCCCAGCGGGGAGGCACCCAGCATCCGCGCGGCCTCCTCCTGCCGCGGGTCCAGTTGGGACCACAGGCCGCCCACGGTCCGTACGACGACCGCGTAGTTGAAGAAGACATGGGCGAGCAGGATGGCCCAGACGGTGGTGTCCAGTCGTACGCCCCACAACGCGTCGAGCAGACCGCCGCGCCCGACGAGGGCTAGGAAGGCGGTCCCCACGACGACGGTCGGCAGCACGAACGGCACGGTGACAACGGCCCGAAGCACCTGCTTGCCCGGGAAGTCGAGGCGGGCGAAGGCATAGGCGGCGGGCAGCGCGACGAGGAGGGTGAGCGCGGTGGAGGCGAGCGCCTGCCAGGTGGTGAACCACAGCACGTGCCGGATGTCGGACTGGCCGGCGACGTCGGCGATCCGCCCGAACCGCCACACCCCGTCGACGTTCAGCCCGCGCGTGACGATCGCCGCGACCGGCCAGGCGAAGAAGACGGCGAAGAACGCGACGGGCACGAGCATCAGCCCGAGCCGCGCCGCCCTCCCGCGCCGGCCGGAGGCCGTCACTTCAGAACGAGTGACGTCCACGACTTGACCCACTGGTCACGGTTGGCGGCGATCTTGTCGGGCGCCATGGTCTCGGGGTTCTTGGCGGCGGGACCGTACTCGGTGAACTCGGCCGGCACGCCGGCCCCCTCCACCACCGGATAGACGAACATGTTCGACGGCATGTCCTCCTGGAACTCCTTGGAGACCAGGAAGTCGATGAGCGCCTTGCCGCCCTTGGTGTTCCCGGCGTTGCTCAGCAGCCCGGCGAACTCGATCTGCCGGAAGCAGGTGCCGGTCGCCACGCCGGTGGGCGCGGTGCTGGGCTTCGGGTCGGCGTAGATGACCTCGGCGGGCGGGGAGGAGGCGTACGACACGACGAGCGGCCGGTCGCCGCCCGCCTTCTTGCCGCCGGCCGAACCGGAGAACTCCTCGTTGTAGGCCTGCTCCCAGCCGTCGACGACCTTGACGCCGTTGTCCTTGAGCTTCTTCCAGTAGTCCTGCCAGCCGCTGTCCCCGTACCGGGCGGCGGAGCCGAGCAGGAAGCCGAGCCCCGGCGAGGAGGTGGACGCGTTCTCCGTGACGAGGAGGTTCTTGTACTGCGGCTTGACGAGGTCGGCGTAGGAAGTGGGGGGAGTCAGCTTGTGCTTGCCGAAGTAGGCCTTGTCGTAGTTGACGCAGATGTCGCCGTAGTCGATGGGCGTGACCCGGTGCTTGCCCGCGTCGAGTTGGTAGTCCTTGCCGACCTGGTCGAGGCCCTTGGCTTGGTACGGCTGGAAGAGACCGTTGTCGAGGGCGCGGGAGAGCAGGGTGTTGTCAACGCCGAAGAAGACGTCGCCCTGCGGGTTGTCCTTGGTCAGGATCGCCTTGTTGACGGCCTGCCCGGCGTCGCCGTCCTTGAGGACGTTCACCTTGTAGCCGGACTGCTTCTCGAAGTCCTGGAGCACGCTCTTGGAGACGGCCCATGAGTCGTGGCTGACCAGGGTGACGGTCTTGGAGGCCGCGGCGGAGCCGCCGTTCCCCGACCCGCACGCGGACAGCGTGACGAGGCCGAGCCCGACGGCCGCGGCCAAGAAGGTCTTGGTGTGCACTGGTGTTGTCCTCCTGGGATGGACCAGGAAGAGACGCGGCCCCGCCCGGTGGAACCACCCGGGCAGGGCGCAACAGCTTGAGTGATGACCGAACTTCCTACCCAGAATGACCTGGGCGAGGTTCAGAGGGTCTGCGGCCCGGTTGCCGCACTCTCAGCGCTGTGGCGCTCCCCTGTCGGAATATGAAGATGTCAGCGTATGCGGATGTGGGTGTATGACGATGTGGGTGTACGGCCCTCAGATTACCGCTCGGTGGCCGCGAGCTGACCACACGCCCCGTCGATCTCCTGCCCACGGGTGTCCCGAACGGTGACGGGCACACCGTGCGCGGCGATCGCCTCGACGAACGCCTTCTCGTCCTCGGGCCGCGAGGCGGTCCACTTCGAGCCCGGCGTCGGGTTCAGCGGGATGAGGTTGACGTGCACGGGCTTGCCCTTGAGCAGGCGGCCCAGCCGGTCACCGCGCCACGCCTGGTCGTTGATGTCCCGGATGAGGGCGTACTCGATGGACAGCCGGCGCCCGCTCTTCTCGACGTACTCGAACCCGGCGTCCAGCACCTCGCGCACCTTCCACCGGGTGTTGACCGGCACGAGGGTGTCACGCAGTTCGTCGTCGGGGGCGTGCAGGGAGATCGCGAGCCGGCACTTGAACCCTTCGTCGGCGAACCGGTGAATGGCGGGCACAAGCCCGACCGTCGACACGGTGATCCCGCGCTGCGAGAGTCCGAGCCCGTCCGGGGCGGGGTCGGTGAGGGCACGGATGGCGGTGACGACCCGCTTGTAGTTCGCGAGCGGCTCTCCCATCCCCATGAAGACGATGTTGGAGAGCCGGGCAGGACCGCCGGGCACGTCCCCGTCCCTGAGCGCCCGCATCCCGTCCACGATCTGGTGGACGATCTCCGCGGCGGACAGATTCCGGTCCAGGCCCGCCTGCCCGGTCGCGCAGAACGGGCAGTTCATCCCGCACCCCGCCTGTGAGCTGATGCACATGGTCACCCGGTCCGGGTAGCGCATCAGCACCGACTCGACGAGCGTGCCGTCGAACAGCCGCCACAGCGTCTTGCGGGTGGTGCCCTCGTCCGTCGACTGATGCCGTACGACGGTCATCAACTCGGGGAACAGCGCGTCCCGCAGCCGGTCCCGGGAGCCGGCCGGGATGTCCGTCCACTGCTCGGGGTCGTGCGCGTACCGCGCGAAATAGTGCTGCGAGAGCTGCTTGGCACGGAACGGCTTCTCACCGACCTCGGCCACGGCGTCCTTGCGCTCGGCGGGCGTGAGGTCAGCGAGATGCCGCGGCGGCTTCTTGGCTCCGCGCGGGGCGACGAAAGTGAGTTCTCCGGGTGCAGGCATAACCCTTCCAGTGTGGCAGATCAACTCCGGCGGCCCAGGCCAGAGCGGGGTGGGAGTGGTCACCCGTGGGCGGCCTCTGTCAGCTTTGGTCGGCATCGGACGGCCCAGGGACGGCCCGAGGGCGTGTGCTCTGCGATGGGATGATCTCTCCAGAGGGGTGCGAGTGGACAGGCTTGTACTGATGGAGTGGCTGGCCGAGCGCGGAGTCACAACCGTCTTCAAGGTCGACGGTGACCGCATGGTTGAGCGGAGGAGGCATGGATGGTCATCGTCAGCGGTGGGCCGCTTGGCGAGGACTCGTTCTTCCGTCCTGACCTGGCCACGGCAGACGCTTGCCTTGACTCGCTGCTCGCTCACCTGGAGGGCAAGGGTTGCTGTACTGCACGGCTGAGGATGGACTAGAAGGCGACGATTCCGACCGGTCCGTTGCCGACGCCGATGGGGCGCCCGATCACCCGGTTGTTTCTGGTGTTGATCACCGACACGGTGTCGTCGTCGACTTTGCTTGGTCCCCGCCTCAGGCCGGTGGGTTGAGGCTGGCGGCTCCCGGGCTTCCGGGTGTCGCGTCAGCGCCGTGATGGTTGCCGTTGACGTGAGCAACCTTCTTCAGGTACTTGACCGGGCTCAGCGTCGGCAGGCGTTGGATGACCACCATGGCTGCGTCGTCGCCCAGGCGCCCGCCGGCATGCGTGAGAACGTCGTCTCAGATGTGGTGCAGCAGTGCCTCGGGGCGAGCAACCATCACCGTTCCCGCTGACCACGACGCCCGGACCGATTGCCCGTTAGCGACCCACGCTCCTAGGTAGCCCAACTGGTGGGATGTAGCTGTGCCGATCAGCGGGCGACGCGCTCTTCCGTGCTTCCATCGCGTCAGGAGGCGTACCACATGGATGATGAGCGACAGCAGGACACCCGCCCCCGACTTGCCGCGTCCCGGCGCGGTGTGCTGGCCGCGGTAGCCCTTGCGCCGGCATTTACCGGTGTGCCAGCCCGGGCCCACGCCCTGTCCTTCGGACCTAAGGGCCGCGATCTGGTCGAACCGGTGATGACCAAGCTGGCGGACTGGGCGGACGTGGCTAAGACTCTTGGTCGCCCCGGTGACATGAGGCGGTTCTTATACCACACGGCCTTTCCGCGCCGAGACCTCACGGTCTTTTCCCAAGGCATCCTGATCAAGCCTGCCCTCGCCCTAGGCACGCACGTGTCCTTCGTCCGGTACGCAGACCACAGCGCGCTCATGATGGGGGACGTTGTGGTCACCGAGCGTGAACTGCAGCATTTCTGTGACGTCCTGCAGGGGCGGGGAATCATGCTGACCGCCATCCATAAGCACCTGCTAGCGCACAGTCCGGATGTCTGGTGGGTTCATCTGCATGCTCACGGCCACGATCAGGTCGCCGTTGCTCGCGGTCTGCGCGCGGCATTGGACTGCACTAGCACCCCGCCTGCCGAACCCATCACCCTCTCGCCGTCTGGCGACCTGGACACTGCCTCGATCGATGCCGCCATGGGCGTCAAGGGGGCTGCTAGCGGCGAGATCTACACGTGCACCTATGTCCGCCGTGAGACCATTGCCGACGGCGATTTGGCCTTGCCTCTGGGACTGGGCGCCACCACCTCCGTCAACCTTCAGCCGCTCGGCGGTGGAACGGCCGCGGTTAGCGGTGATCTGGTTATGATCGCCAACGAGGTCCAGCCCGTCCTCGTGGCCCTGCGGCGCGGCGGGGTCGAACTCGTTGAGGTGCATCACCACCACCTCAACGACGAACCTCACCTGTTCTTCGTCCACTACTGGGCTGTCGGCGATGCCGTCAGGCTCGCCGAGGCCATTCGCCGGGCCGTGGACGTCACCAACGTTGTACCGATGCCTGCAGTGGGAGGGACTGCTGCAGGATTGGGTGACACCTGACCTGGCTTGCTGAAAAGCGGCCTAGGAGGATGTTGCAGTGCCCAAGCCGTATCCGAAGGAGTTCCGAGAGGACGTCGTGCGGGTCGCGCGTGACTGCGAGCCCGGCGTCACGCTGGAACAGATCGCCGCCGACTTCGGCGTCCACCCGATCACGCTGCCGAAGTGGCTGCGCCGCGCCGACACCGACGAGGCAAACCCGCAACGGCATCGGGTGAGTCGGCCGAGCTGCGCGAGGCCCGCAAGAGGATCCGGTTGCTGGAGCAGGAGAACGAGGTGCTCACGAGGGCGGCGGCGTATCTGCCGGCAAAATGATGTACCCGCTCGTCCGCGAGCTGGCCGCCGCCGCTGCCCCTGTGCGGGTGCCGGTGGCGGTGATCCCGACTCCCGAACCCGGCGAGCCCTACGCCTCCGCCCGGCAACACGGGATGCACGCCCTTCGCCGCTTCTACGCCTCGGTCCTCCTGGACGCGGGCGAGAGCATCAAGGCCGTGAGCGAGTACCTCGGGCACTCTGATCCGTCGATGACGCTGCGGGTATACGCCCACCTGATGCCCAGCAGCAGCGAGCGAGCCCGCCGGGCCCTGGACGACGTCTTCCGCACGGCCCAGGAGCCCTGACGGCCCAGGGACGGCCCACCGGGCACAAGACGGCCCCCTACTGGCGACAAAACCGCTGGTAGGGGGCTTCTTCACGCCCGTGAGAGATCAGTTCTCCGGGTGCAGGCATAACTCATCCAGTGTCGCAGATCGCCAGGAGCGGCCCGGAGCCGCAGTGGTGCGCGAACGACCACCGTCCGGTGACCCTCTGTCACAACACCCACCTTTAACCGGTGTGATTTCAGTTTGCGGGGCCTACGTGCGGGCATCCCGGCGTCCGCCTTCCGACGCGCGGGGCGACGGGTTTCGCGAGACGCTGGGGAGGAGCGCGCCCGAAAGTGGCGACGCATTTCCAGCGGGAACGCGCACCTAGCCATGAAGGCGGGCCGTGATGAGCGATTCGCATACGGGCGCCATGGGGCGGAGCCAGGACGGGGCGGCCGGACTCTCGACGATCAGGCTGAGCGTCAACGATCAGGTGCGGCAGCTTGAGGTCGATCCGCGGACCTCGCTGCTCGACGCGCTGCGCGAACATCTGCGCCTGAGCGGCACCAAGAAGGGGTGTGACCACGGGCAGTGCGGAGCTTGCACCGTGCTGATCAACGGCCGGCGGGTCAACTCCTGCCTGACGCTCGCCGTCATGCACGAGGACGACGAGATCGTGACGATCGAGGGCCTGGGCGATCCCGATCGCCTGCACCCCATGCAACGTGCCTTCGTCGAGAGCGACGGCTTCCAATGCGGCTACTGCACGCCCGGCCAGATCTGTTCGGCCGTCGGCATGCTCGCCGAGGTGGAGGCGGGCTGGCCCAGTCACGCCACCGCTGACGTGAGCACGCATCACATCGCGTTGACCGACGAGGAGATCCGCGAGCGGATGAGCGGCAACATCTGCCGGTGCGCCGCCTATCCGAACATCGTCGCGGCCATCCGCGGCACCGCGGAAGGGGGCCGGGAATGAGGCCGTTCACCTACGAGCGAGCGACGAACGCGCAAGCCGCCGTCGCCGCGGTGTCCACAGACGGCGCGAAGTTCATCAGCGGCGGCACCAATCTGCTCGACCTGATGAAGCTCGACATCGAGAAGCCCAGCCATCTGGTCGACATCAGCCGGCTCCCGCTCCGGGACATCCAGGAACTCCCGGACGGCGGACTGCGCATCGGCGCCCAGGCGGCGAACTCCCAGGTGGCCGCCGACGCCCGCGTACGCACCCGCTATCCCGTGCTCTCGGAGGCGCTGGTGTCCGGCGCATCGGGCCAGTTGCGCAACAAGGCGTCCACCGGCGGAAACCTGGTGCAGCGCACTCGCTGCCCGTACTTCTACGACACCGCCGCGGGCTGCAACAAGCGTGATCCCGGCTCCGGATGCTCGGCGATCGGCGGGTTCAACCGAATACACGCGATCCTCGGCGCCAGCGACGCCTGCATCGCCACCCACCCCTCGGACATGGCCGTCGCGCTGACCGCGCTGGACGCGGAGATCGAGCTGCTCGACACCGATCAGGCGGTACGCCGCGTCGCCATCACGGACTTCTACCGGCTTCCGGGCGACACCCCGCACATCGAGACCGTGCTGCGGCCCGGCGAGATGATCACGAGCGTCGTCCTGCCCCCGCCTCCGCCGGGCCGGCAGAAGTACCGCAAGGTGCGCGACCGGGCGTCGTACGAGTTCGCCCTGGTCTCCGTGGCGGCTGTCGTCTCGACCGATCAGGGAACGATCAGCGAGGCGCGGGTGGCGTTCGGCGGTGTCGCGCACAAGCCGTGGCGGTCCGTCGAGGCGGAGGCCGCGTTGACCGGCCGTCCGGCCACGATGGCCACCTATCGCGCCGCCGCCGAGGCGGCGATGCGCGACGCGGTCGGGCAGGGACACAACGACTTCAAGATCGAGCTGGCCAAGCGCACGCTGTGCCGAACGCTGGCGCAAGCGGCCGGGGTGAGCTGAGGAGGCGGCATGATCGGGCAAGCCCTGAACCGCGTCGACGGCCCGTCGAAGGTCGCCGGCCGGGCCACCTACGCCTACGAGCAGTGGGAGGCCGGCCAGCCGCTCTACGGTGCCATCGTCGGCGCGACGATCGGCAAGGGCCGTATCACCCGGATCGACACGGAGAGTGCCGAACACACGCCCGGCGTCTACATGGTGATGACCTATCACAATGCCCCGGCGCAAGGCACCCGCGACGAGTCCATTCCGTTCGAGTACTGGCGCGCCCAGCCGGTGCTGACCGGCCCCGACATCCACCATTACGGCGAGCCGGTGGCACTCGTCGTCGCCACGGCCCTCGAGCAGGCCCGTGCGGCGGCCGATCTCGTCGAAGTCGAATACACCACCGGGCGGGGACGTTTCGACTTCGCCGAGCAGGAAGACGAGGTGTACATCCCGAAGGTGGTCAATGCCGGTCTCCCCACCGACACCGCGGTGGGCGATTTCGATGCCGGGTTCGACAGCGCGGACGTCAGAATCGACCAGTACTACACGACGCCGTACGAGTTCTCCATGCCGATGGAACCGCACGCATGTCTGGTGGAACCGCGTGACGAGGAACTTGTTGTCTACGTCAGCTGCCAGATCGTCGACGCGGCGCGGGCCTCGGTCGCCAGCACGCTGGGGATCGACCCGGCGCGGGTTCACATCGTCACCCCCTTCGTCGGCGGGGGATTCGGGTCCAAGCTGGGCATCCATTCCGAGACGATCCTGGCAGCGCTCGCCGCTCGCGCGCTGCGCCGACCGGTCAAGATCGCGATGACCCGGCAGCAGATATTCCAACTCGTCGGCATGCGCCCCACATCCAGCCAGCGGGTTCGACTGGGCGCGGGGCAGGACGGACGGCTGGCTGCGATCGCCCATGACGTCACCATGCACACCAACCCCGACGTGGAGTACGCCGAGCAGACCGCCGCCACGACCCGCAGCCTCTACGCGGCACCCCACCGGTTGACCAGCCACCGGCTGGCGCCTCTCGACCTGCCGCGCGGGACGGACGTCCGGGCACCGGGCGAGGCGCCGGGCATGCTGGCGGTCGAGTCGGCGATGGACGAACTGGCCCATGCGCTCGACATCGACCCGGTCGAGCTGCGGATCCGCAACGAGCCCACCGTCGACCCCGAGCGGGACGTGCCGTACAGCGACCGGCACCTGGTCGAGTGTCTGCGCGAAGGTGCGCGCCGGTTCGGCTGGGAGCACCGCCCCGCCGCCCCGGCGAGTGTGCGCGACGGCCGATGGCTGGTCGGCTACGGCATGTCGGCCGCCATCCGCGGGCACTTCCAGGGGCCGACCTCGGTGCGCGTGCGGTGGGAGGCGAACGGCACCGCCGTCGTCCAGACGGACATGACCGACCTCGGCACCGGCACCTACACGATCCTGACCCAGGTCGCGGCTGACGGCCTCGGGCTCCCGCCCGATCGGGTGCGGATCGAGCTGGGACGGTCGGATTTTCCCTCCAGCTGGGGGTCCGGGGGCTCGTGGGGCGCCACCAATTCGTGCACCGCGGTGCATCGGGCGTGCCTGGCCCTGCGCGAGAAGGTGCTGGCCGCGGCGGTCGGCGACACGCGCTCTCCGCTGCACGGCCTCGACCCGGCAGGCGCCGTGTTCTCCGACGGCAACGTGGGTATCGGCGGCGCGTCCGAGGCGGTGAGCGAGATCGTCGCACGCAACCGTTCCGAGGGTGTGGAGGCGGAGGGCGGGACCCGCTTCATGGGCGATGATCCGAACTACACGGCCTACTCGATCAACACCTACGGGGCCCATTTCGCCGAAGTGGGGGTCGACGCGGACACCGCCGAGATCCGTCTGAGGCGGATGCTCGGCGTGTTCTCTGTAGGCCGCGTGTTCAACCCGAAGACGGCCAGCTCGCAGCTGATCGGCGGCATGATCTGGGGAGTCGGCGCGGCCCTCGAGGAAGAGGCCGTGGTCGACCTGCGATCCGGCGCCTTCGTCAACCGCGATTTCGCGCAGTACCTGGTGCCGGTGCACGCCGACATCCCCGACGTCGAGGCCGTCGTCCTCGACGGGTTCGACGACAAGGCCAACGTCCTCGGCGCGAAGGGCGTCGGTGAGCTGGGAATCTGCGGGGCCGGCGCGGCGGTCGCGAACGCGGTGTTCAACGCCACCGGCGTGCGCGTGCGCGACTTCCCCATCACCATCGAGAAGGTGCTGCCCGGTCTGCCGCTGCTGGAGGCCTGACTCCGTGACGACTCCATGACCGCGACGGCGAGGAAGGCGCCTCGTCCGGCCGCCCTGTCACCAGGTCACGGGAGGGTGTGCGGTCCGCGGATCAGGCCCTGGCGCTGGAACTCGACCTCCCCGGCGGGCACGGCCAGCCGGATGCCGGGGAAGCGGGCAAGGACCGAGCCGATCATGATCTCCGCCTCCATACGGGCCATGATGGCGGCCATGCAGTGGTGGGGGCCGTGCAGCCGGTTGTGCCGGGGCGGGTCGATGTACTGCATGCAGGCCCGCCGTCTGCGAGGCGACGGGCTCCGGGCGCATGCTGGTGATGTCGCGGCCGACGACCTGTTCCCAGGAGAAGCGGCGGTCGGAGGTGACGAAGCGGACGTCCTCGTACCGTGTGACCAGCCAGGCGTGCCCCTCGCCGTACGCGAGCTTGATCCGGGTCACCGGTTCGTCACGCAGCATCTCGTCCAGGAACGGGTCGGGATCGAGGGCGGCCAGATCGTCGACGGGCCAGAAGCGCACCGGAGGAGGCGGGATCGTGGACGGGGTGGTGGCAGGGGCCGGGTGGAGGGGCATGGGCACACTCCCTGCGCGTCGTAGGACACAGCGTCCTCACAGGGAGTGTGCCTTCCGCCGGGATGACCATGCGATTTCTGCTGTCCGGGGCCAGACAAGCCGATGAGCCCCCGCCCTGCGAAGGGCGGGGGCTCGGCTGCGACAGGTGTGCGTCAGCCGCTTCCGAGGAAGAGCACCATCAGCAACCACACCACCGGAGCCGTCGGCAGCAGGGAGTCAAGCCGGTCCATGATTCCTCCGTGGCCGGGGAGCAAGGTGCCCATGTCCTTGATACCCAGGTCCCGCTTGATCATGGACTCGCCGAGGTCGCCGAGGGTGGCGCTGGCCGCGACCGCGAGGCCCAGCAGCAGGCCCTGCCACCAGGTGCCGTCGATCAGGAACTGCATGCACAGCGCGCCCGCGGCCATGGCGAACAGCACGGCGCCGACCAGACCCTCGCGGGTCTTGCCGGGGCTGATGCGCGGGGCGAGCTTGTGGGTGCCGAAACGCCAGCCGACCGCGTAGGCGCCGGTGTCGCTGACCACCGTGAGGACGAGAAAGGTGATCACGCGGCGTGGGCCGTCGTGGGCGGTGAGCATCATGGAGACGAAGGTCGCCAGGAACGGGACGTAGAACGCCGCGAAGAGACCCGCCGTGACGTCCCTGAGATAGCCCTCGGGCGGTTCCGTCATCCGCCAGACCAGGACCGCGAGTCCGGTTAGGGCCAGTGCGACCCAGGCGCCCTGCGCACCGCGGGCATAGCCGGCGACCACCATCGCCGCGCCGCCGAGCGCCAGCGGGACCAGGGGCGCCTTTATGCCCTTGCGCTCCTGGAGCCGGCTGGTCAGCTCCCACAGGCCCACCACGACCGCGACCGCCACCACACCGACGAAGACGGCCTTGACGACGAACAGGGACGCCACGATCACGACGCCCAGTCCGATGCCGACTCCTATGGCCGCACCCAGGTCCCGACCCGCGCTCTTCTTCTGCGGCGCGGGCGCCGGCTGCGAGGCGTCGGGCATGGGCTCCGGATTCTGCGGCACCGCCGCGTGTGGGAGAGGCTGCGCCGACGAGGTGTCGTTGCGGAACGTCCCGTCTCGGAAGAGGGGGCCGCCCAGCCGAGCGGCCCCCCGGTCGTCGTCCTGGTCGCCGCCGTACGCGGGTACGTCGTCGGGCACGATGGGCATGGGGCGAGTCTGCTGCGCGTCATGCGCATCGTACGCGGGACCCGCCGGGGCGGCTCCCTGGCCATAGCCATGGGCATAGCCATGGTCGTACCCCTGGCCGGGGCCGGGACCGTGGTCGTACCCCTGGCCCTGGGCGGGACTCTGCTCGTACCCCTGGCCCTGGGCGGGACCCTGGTCGTACCCCTGGCCGGTGCCCTGATCGGTCGGCCCCCAGTACCCGGCCGGTGATCCGGCCTGCCCGGCCTGCGGACCGGCGTGTGGCGGCGCTCCCCAGGATGAGTCGTTCATCAGACTTCGAGAAGCTCCGCTTCCTTGTGCTTGAGGAGCTCGTCCACCTGTGCGACGTACTTCGCGGTGGTGTCGTCGAGCTCCTTCTCGGCGCGACGGCCCTCGTCCTCGCCGACCTCGCCGTCCTTGATCAACTTGTCGATGGCGTCCTTGGCCTTGCGGCGGACGGAGCGGATGGACACCCGGGAGTCCTCCGCCTTGCTCTTGGCGACCTTGATGTAGTCGCGGCGGCGCTCCTCGGTGAGCTCCGGGAACACCACCCGGATGATGTTGCCGTCGTTGCTGGGATTGACGCCCAGGTCCGAGTCACGGATCGCCTGCTCGATGTTGCGCAGCGCGCTCTTGTCGAACGGGGTCACGACCGCCATGCGCGGTTCCGGTACGGAGAACGAGGCCAGCTGGTTGATCGGCGTCGGCGCGCCGTAGTAGTCGGCCACGATCTTGTTGAACATCGCCGGGTGCGCACGGCCGGTGCGGATCGCGGCGAAGTCCTCCTTGGCGACCACGACGGCCTTCTCCATCTTCTCCTCGGCCTCGAGGAGGGTCTCTTCGATCACCACTTGCTCCTGCGTGTCTTGAGTAAGGCCCGGCTGCGATTCCGTTTCGGGGCGGCGGCCGGCTGCGTCGCGTCTTCTTTCCTGTACGGTTCCCGACCGGCGGGACATTGTCCATTCCCCGGTCAGGGTGCGTCAGGCGGTGCCGGTCAGACCCGGCTGCCCTGGTCACCCACCAGCGTGCCGATCTTCTCACCCTTGACGGCCCGCGCGATATTGCCCTCCACGAGCAGCTCGAACACCAGGATCGGAAGCTTGTTGTCGCGGCAGAGCGTGATCGCGGTGGCGTCGGCGACCTTGAGCTCGCGGGTGATGACCTCGCCGTAGCCGAGGGAGTCGAACTTGACGGCGTCGGGATTGGTCTTGGGGTCTGAGTCGTAGACCCCGTCCACGCCGTTCTTGCCCATGAGCAGCGCCTCGGCGTCGATCTCCAGGGCGCGCTGGGCGGCGGTGGTGTCGGTGGAGAAGTACGGCATGCCCATACCGGCGCCGAAGATGACCACGCGGCCCTTCTCCAGGTGGCGCACGGCGCGCAGCGGGATGTACGGCTCGGCGACCTGGCCCATGGTGATCGCGGTCTGCACCCGGCTGTCGATGCCCTCCTTCTCCAGGAAGTCCTGGAGGGCGAGGCAGTTCATCACGGTGCCGAGCATGCCCATGTAGTCGGAGCGGGCCCGGTCCATGCCGCGCTGCTGGAGTTCGGCGCCGCGGAAGAAGTTGCCGCCGCCGATGACGACGGCGACCTGCGCGCCGTCGCGGACGACGGCCGCGATCTCACGGGCGATCTTGTGCACCACGTCGGGGTCCACGCCCAGGGCGCCGCCACCGGCGAATGCTTCTCCGGACAGCTTCAGCAGAAACCGGCCGCGTACTTTGCCGTCGTCGCTCTTCTGGGCCTTGGTGGTCATGGAGATCCCGCCTCTTTCACGTGGTGCACATACGAAGAAGGCCATTGCCGGTGGGGTCGCTTTTCGCTGCCCATGCGCGGCAATGGCCTCCTCGTCAGATCTGCTGCCGTCCGTCACGACCCTGGGTTTGGCCGGGTACCCGGACGGCTGCTGTCGACCGACCCTATCGGGATTTCCCCACGGGTCGCGCGTCGATCGCGGTACGGACTCAGATGCCGACCTTGATGCGCGTGAAGCGCTTCAGGGTGACACCGGCCTCGTCCAGAACCTTCTGGACGGACTTCTTGTTGTCGAGCGCGTACGGCTGGCCGAGCAGCGTGGCGTCCTTGAAGAAGCCGTTCAGACGACCCTCGACGATCTTCGGCAGGGCGGCCTCGGGCTTGCCCTCGGCGCGCGTGGTCTCCTCGGCGATACGACGCTCGGACTCGACGACGTCGGCCGGCACGTCCTCCTTGGAGAGGTACTTCGGCGCGAAGGCGGCGATGTGCTGGGCGACGCCCTTGGCGATCTCCGCGTTCGGCTTGTCGAGTTCGACGAGGACACCGATCTGCGGGGGCAGGTCGGGCATCGTGCGGTGCATGTAGGCGAGCACGAAGCCGTCGGCGTACTGCGCGAAGCGGTCCAGGACGATCTTCTCGCCGAGGTTGGCGTTGGCCTCGTCGACGTACGCCTGGACGGTCTTGCCGGGCTCGATCTCGGAGGCGAGCAGGGCCTCCAGGTCCGCCGGGGCGGACTTGGCGACGTGCTCGGCGATGGTGTTGGCGACGGCCTGGAACTTGTCACCCTTGGCGACGAAGTCCGTCTCGCACTTCAGCTCGACAAGGACGCCGGAGGAGTTGTCGTCGGCGATGATCGAGACCACGGCGCCGTTCTCGGCGGAGCGGCCCTCGCGCTTGGCGACGCCCTTCTGGCCCTTGATACGGAGCGCCTCGACGGCCTTGTCGACGTCACCGGCGGCCTCGTCCAGGGCCTTCTTGCAGTCCATCATGCCGGCGCCGGTGAGCTCGCGGAGCTTCTTGACGTCAGCGGCGGTGTAATTCGCCATGAGTCTGTAAGTCTTTCTCGAAGTCTGGAAGATCGGAGATCTGCACGTCTGCGATCCACATGGATTCCATGTGCGGATTCCACCTGTAGGGGTGGATCGCGGACCGTTGGCTGACCTACGGGTGAACGGTGGGGGCGGACTTCATGGGACCGCCCCCACCGTCAACGCTTCACCGGACGGTCAGGCCTGCTCGGCGTCCGCGGCCGGGGCCTCGGCAGCGGCCTCCGCCGGAGCCTCGGCAGCGGCTTCCGCCGGAGCCTCAGCGACAGCTTCCGCCGGAGCCTCGGCAGCGGTCTCCGCCGGAGCCTCAGCGGCAGCTTCCGCCGGAGCCTCGGCAGCGGCCTCGGCCGGCTTCTCCGCCTCGGCGGGCTTCTCGGCGTCGTCGGCCTTCTTCTCGCCCTCGAGCAGGTCGCGCTCCCACTCGGCCAGCGGCTCGCCGGCGGCCTTCTCCTTGCCCTCGGTGGCGACACCGGAGCGGGCGATGAGGCCCTCGGCCACGGCGTCGGCGATCACGCGGGTGAGCAGGGTGACGGAGCGGATCGCGTCGTCGTTGCCCGGGATCTTGTAGTCGACCTCGTCGGGGTCGCAGTTGGTGTCGAGGATCGCGACGACCGGGATGTTGAGCTTCCGGGCCTCACCGACCGCGATGTGCTCCTTCTTGGTGTCCACGATCCAGACGGCGCTGGGAACCTTGGACATCTCGCGGATACCGCCGAGGGTCTTCTCCAGCTTGGCCTTCTCGCGCGATAGCACGAGAAGCTCCTTCTTGGTCAGACCGGACGCGGCGACGTCCTCGAAGTCGATCTGCTCGAGCTCCTTGAGGCGCTGCAGACGCTTGTAGACGGTCGAGAAGTTGGTGAGCATGCCGCCCAGCCAGCGCTGGTTGACGTAGGGCATGCCGACGCGGGTGGCCTGCTCGGCGATGGCCTCCTGCGCCTGCTTCTTCGTGCCGACGAACATGACCGTGCCGCCGTGGGCGACGGTCTCCTTGACGAACTCGTAGGCGCGGTCGATGTACGACAGCGACTGGAGCAGGTCGATGATGTAGATGCCGTTGCGCTCGGTGAAGATGAAGCGCTTCATCTTGGGGTTCCAGCGACGGGTCTGGTGACCGAAGTGGACGCCGCTCTCCAGCAGCTCCCGCATCGTGACGACGGCCATGGCCGTATCTCCTTGAATTTCTCGGTTGTGCCGCGGGTACCGGACGGCTCCCGCGCCTGACGCCCGTGCGCGCTGTGCCACGAAGGACCGAGAAGCGCTGACCCAGATCGTTTTGTTGACCTGGTGTCGGGGCGTGCGAAGTCGACCCGGTGACCCGGATCGCCAAAAGAAGTGTACGGGACCCGCGAGGCACCGGGTGACGCCGCTGTCCACAACCGGTGAGTAGTCCACAGGTACCGGCCATTATCGGCGGGTTGCGGGATGGTTCGGTCATGTTGGCGATGCGACGAACGATGCGGTGGGTCGGGGCGGCGATGCTGTCGCTGCTGACCCTGGGAGTGACGGCGGCGTGGGCCTGGGCCTTGGCTCGGGGCTTGGCCTGGGCGGCCGATCCCCCGCCCCCTCCCGCGACGGTCCCGGCGATCGGCCGCGCCTGGCCGGTGGGGGTACGGCCGCCGGTCCTGCGGGGCTGGGAGCCGCCGGCGACGGTGTACGGCCCCGGGCACCGCGGGGTCGATCTGGGAGCCCCGCCCGGCGCGCGGGTCCGGGCGGTGGCGGCGGGCCGGGTCTCCTTCGCCGGCCGGGTTGCGGGGCGTGGCGTGGTGTCGGTGCAACTGGCGGGCACGGACCTGCGCACGACGTACGAACCGGTGTCGGCGCTGGTGAAGAAGGGGGAGGAGGTGGCGGCGGGGCAGGTGGTGGGGACGGTGGAACCGCTGGGTGCGCACTGTGGTGCGAGTGCGTGTGTGCACTGGGGTCTGCTCAGGGGGGACGTGTATGTGGACCCGTTGCTGCTGTTGCCGCCGTGGCTGTTGAACGGGGGGCCTTCGAGACTGCTACCGGTGCTTGGGGTTCCGCTGCCGGAGGGGTGATTGCGGACGGTCGCGCGAGTGCGCCCGGGTGGTGGTTGTCCGCGCAGTTCCCCGCGCCGCTAAAGGGGCACCCGCCTCAGCCCTTCACGCCCCGCAGCGCCATGGCCACGGCCGCGTCCGTGATGGCCCCGGGGTCCTCGGCCGCACCGAGCTCAATGCGCCGAACCGCCGCGTCCACGATCCCCTGCACCAGCATCGCCGCCAGCCGGGGCTGATCGTGCCCCAGCTCCCCCAGCGCCGCCACGATCATCGCGACCAGCCCACCGTGCGAGGCCCGGATCTTCTCCCGCGCCCCCGCGTCCAGCTCGCTCGCCGAGATAGCGACCACCGCCCGGTGCCGCCGGTCGCCGACCAGCGCCAGCTGCTGCCGCACATACGCCTCGACCTTGCCCTCGCTGGAAGCCGCCCGCTCCATCGCCGCCGCGACCTCAGCCGCCCACACGGGGAAGTCGACCGCGCACAGCTCCTCGACCACCGCGGCCCGGGAGCGGAAGTACTCGTAGACGGACGACCGGGCCAGCCCCGTCCGCTCGGCGAGCGCCGGGAAGGTCAGTGCCTCCGTTCCACCCTCGGACAGGAGGGACCGCGCCGCGTCCAGCAGGGCGGCTCGCTGCATCGACCGGTGCTCGGCCACGGAGGCCGCTCGAATCCTTGGCACGTCGACCACTTTACGGACGCGCCGCGCAGGACGGGAGACAGCACGACCGGGACGCGGGTCACTCCCGGCGGCCACGCCCCGAGGCCTTCGGGCCCCGCGGGGAAAGTCGCCGCTCAGCGGCCAAAACTCGCCAGCTTCGCCCGCAGCTGCAGCACGGACTTCGTGTGGATCTGACTCACCCGGCTCTCGGTGACCCCGAGCACGTTGCCGATCTCGGCGAGCGTGAGCCCCTCGTAGTAGTAGAGGGTCACCACGGTCTTCTCCCGCTCAGGCAGCGTGTTGATGGCACGCGCCAGGAACCGCCGCAGCTCCCGGTCCTCGGCCACCTCCACGGGGTTGTCCGCGGCGGTGTCCTCCAGCGTGTCCATGACGCTCAGGCCGTCGCCGCCCTCGCCCCCGACGTGCAGCAGCTCCTCCAGCGCCACCACGTTGGCCAGCGACAACTGGCTGAAGACGGAGTGGAGTTCGTCGACCTCGATGCCCAGTTCGGAGGCCACCTCGCACTCCGAGGGTGTCCTGCGCAGCCGGGCCTCCAGCGTGGCGTAGGCCCGCTCGACGTTGCGCGCCTTCTGCCGCACGGACCGGGGGATCCAGTCCAGCGCCCGCAGCTCGTCGATCATCGCGCCCCGGATCCGGGTGATCGCGTACGTCTCGAACTTGATCTCCCGGTCGACGTCGAACTTCTCGATCGCGTCGATGAGCCCGAACACCCCGGAGGAGACGAAGTCGGCCTGCTCCACATTGGGCGGCAGACCGACGCTCACCCGTCCCGCCACGTACTTCACCAGCGGCGAGTAGTGCAGGATCAGCTGTTCCCGCAGCCGGTCGTCCCCCGTCGCCTTGTACGACCGCCACAGCTCGTCGAGCGTCGAGGGAGCGGGCGGCCGCACGCTGCCACCGTCGCGGGCGGCTGGGGGGACCGCCGCCCGGTCGGACCCGGAGGTGTGCTGGGGCATTCGTCGCCTTGTGCCGTTCTGCCGTGAAGTGCCAGGAAGTGCCGTGTTGCGCTGTGGAGTGGGATGAGCGGGGTGAAGAGTGCGGGTTGGGTGAGGTGTCGGTCTGGTGCCGGTTGGCACGGTCTGCGCCAGGGCTTTCGTGAGCGTAGCGTGACTGAGGTGTCGCGGTGCGCGAACAGCGAGGCTCCACCCCCGCGCGAACCCCGTGTACGGCGCTTCCGGCCGCGCTCGGCGCGTCGCTCTGCGTGATCGGCCGGTGGTGTCAACTCCGGGAAATCCCAAGGGCATCGGGGGTTCCCCCGGACGGCCGAACACGCTCGGTCAGCGCCGAGTGCGACCCTCTCGGACCGAGATCATCGCCTGGCGTGTCAACTTCCAGCCGTCGCCGTGTCGTTCGACGTAACCAAGTGCACGGAGTTCGTACAGTCTCGCGATGGCCTCGTCCTTGGACGTCTGAGCGCCGCGCGCCACCTCTTCGGGTGAAGCCGGCCGGTTCCCGGGCAGGGCGGCCAGGACCTGCCGTGCGGCGGGTTCCAGCAGGTCACGCGGGAGGACGGGGCCGTGTCTGGCCGGTGCCAGCTCGCCCATGTCGCCCACGAGTTCGACGACTTCCGCGGCGTCGGTGACGAGGGCGGCCTCCCCTCTCAGCAGTTCGTGCACTCCGGCGGAGAGGCCGCTGGTGGCGGGGCCGGGCACACCCATGGTGAACCGGCCGAGCCGCTGCGCGGCCCGCGCGGTGACCAGCGAGCCGCTGCGGTGGGCGGCCTCCACGACGACGGTCCCCCTGGTCAGCGCGGCGATCACCCGGTTGCGGAGCACGAACCTGCTTTGCGTCGGATGCTCACCGGGTGGCAACTCCCCCACCACCAGGCCCTGTTCCGCGATTCTGCTGATCAACTGGGTGTGTCCGCGCGGGTAGGGCCGGTCGACCCCGCTTGCCAGCACCGCGACGGTGGCACCACCGGCGCCGAGGGCTCCGCGGTGGGCGGCGCCGTCGACGCCGTAGGCGCCACCGGACACCACCACCCAGCCGCGCTCGGCGAGCCCCGCGGCGAGGGTGGCCGCCATGTGCGCCCCGTACTCGGTACAGGCCCGCGCCCCGACGACGGCGACGGCCCGGAGCGCCCACATCCGCAGACTGGCCCGTCCTCGCACCCACAGCCCGAGGGGGCGGGCGTCGCCGAGGTCGTCGAGCTGAGTCGGCCACTCGGCATCACCGGGGACGACGAAGCGCGCTCCGGCCTCCTGTGCGGCGGTGAGGTCCGCGCGGGGATCGGCCTGCTCCGCCCGGGCCAGCAGCCCCGCCCACCGCCTGTCGCTGATGCCCGGCAGGGCGTCGCCGGCCCTTCTCAGCCGGTCCGCCACCTCCTGCACACCCCGTTCCCTGACCCACCGCCCGGCGGCCTCGTCACCGGGCTCGATGACCCGGGCGAGGAAGACCCGGGCCAGCAGGTGGGCGTCTCCGGTCACGTCAGCGCCCCGATGGCCATCGGCACGCCCCGCGGGACCCCGGTGCGCAGTTGCAGTGCCAGGGCCACGTCCGTGGCGTCCGGACGGTCGTGTCCGACGAGGTCGGCGACCGTCCAGGCGACGCGCAGGACGCGGTCGAGTCCGCGGGCGGTCAGCACACCTCGCTCAAGGTTGCGCTCGGCCTCGTCCATGGCTCCCGACACGGCATGCCAGCGGCTGCGCAGCTCACGGCCGGGCACCTCGCTGTTGGTCCGCCAGGGGGTTCCGGCGAGGCGCAGGGCCGCCCGCTCCCGGGCTGCCCGCACACGGTCGGCGACCACCGCTGTGGACTCGCCTCGGACACCTCGCTCGGTGAGCTGGGCACGTGTGACCCGGTCCACCTGCACCCGCAGGTCGACCCGGTCGAGCAGCGGGCCCGAGAGCCGGGCCTGGTAGCGGCGGACGACCGAGGGCGGGCACTCGCAGAAGTCGTCGGTGAGAGAGAATCGCCCGCAGGGACACGGGTTCGCCGCGAGCACCATCTGGAACTTCGCGGGGAACCGCACGACGCCCGCGCTGCGTGCGATCACGACGTGGCCCGCCTCCAGCGGCTGTCGCAGCGCGTCGAGCGCCTGGGTGTTGAACTCGGGGGTCTCGTCGAGGAAGAGAACGCCTCGATGAGAGAGCGAGACCGCTCCGGGGCGGGCGATACCAGGACCGCCGCCGACCAGGGCCTGCATGGTGGCCGAGTGGTGCGGAGCGCAGTAGGGAGCGACGTCGATCAGCGGCTTGCCCGGTGGCAGCAGTCCCGCCACCGAGTGCACCGCCGTGACTTCGAGCGACTCCCCCCGGGTGAGCCGGGGCAGCACGGCGGGGAGCCGCTCAGCGAGCATGGTCTTGCCCGCACCCGGCGGTCCCTCCAGGAAGAGGTGGTGGCTGCCCGCCGCCGCCACCTCGACTGCTGTCCGGGCCGAGAGCTGGCCCACGACGTCGGCCAGATCATGGCCGTTGTCCTGCTGCGCGGACCCTGCGCAGTGCATCCCGGTGGCCGCGCCCGTGCCCGGCAGCCGCAGACCGGCCAGCAGCGGATCGGGACGCCCCGGCTCGTCCGGCTCCTCGTCCGGCACCGGCTCGTCCGCGAGGATCGCGATCAGCTGCCGGAGGCTGCGCACACCCAGTACGGAGACATCGGGCACCAGCGCGGCCTCGGCGGCGGCGCACTCCGGGACGACGACCTGCTCGTAACCGGCGTCGGCCGCTGCCAGCACCGCCGGCAGGATGCCCCGCACCGGCCGCACCCGCCCGTCCAGACCCAGCTCCCCGATCATCACGATGTCGGGCAGCACCCTCGGGTCGATGCGCTCGGCCGCGCCAAGCACGGCGCAAGCGACGGCGAGGTCGAAACCCGAGCCCGCCTTCGGTACAGACGCCGGGCTCAACCCGACCGTCAGCTTCTTCGAGGGCCAGGCCGCCCCCGAGTTCACCACCGCCGCCCGGACCCGGTCCTTGCTCTCCGTCAGGCTCTTGTCCGGCAGCCCCACCAGCGTGAACGCCGCCACACCGGGCTCCAGGTCGGCCTGGACCTCCACCACCACGCCCTCGACGCCCACCAGCGAAACCGAGCAGGTACGCGCGAAGCCCATCTCAGGCCACCCCCCGCGCATGCTCGACCACGGGCGCCCCGCGCTGCGGCAGGAGCACGCCGATCACGTCGATGCGGACGCCGCCCGGCGGCGCCCCCCCGTGTGCGTGGATCCAGTGTTCGGCGAGGCCGCGCAGGCGCTCCGCCTTCTCGGGGGTCACCCCGGCCATGGGGTGTTCGAAGGGACTCGCCCGCCGGGTCTTGACCTCGCAGACGACCAGGACGTCCCCGTCCCGCGCCACGATGTCGATCTCGCCCGACCTGCCGCAGCGCCAGTTGCGCTCCAGGACCGTCAGACCGGCCTCGGCCAGCCGCCGCGCGGCCAGCGTCTCGCCGTACTTGCCGAGTGCACTGCGTGCCAGATTCGTGTTCATGTCGGCACCACCTCCGGCGCCAACCGTCACGCATCCCCCACCCAGAAGTGGATCTTGGTGAGTTACTCAGCGGTTGTGGACAACTCCGTCACCCACACGAGAGATCACGCATGAGAGATCACGCATGAGCGATCATGAACCAGTCCCATCAGGCCTTCAGCCGCCCGGAAGCTCCAGATCACTCTTGTTCAGCTCCTCGATATTCACGTCCTTGAACGTGAGAACGCGGACCTGTTTCACGAAGCGGGCCGGACGGTACATGTCCCAGACCCAGGCGTCCGCCATGGACACCTCGAAGAACACCTCACCCTGGACCGAGTGCACCTGCATCTCGTAGTCGTTGGTGAGGTAGAAGCGCCGCTCGGTCTCGATCACGTATTTGAACAGACCGACGACATCTCGGTACTCCCGGTAGAGCTTCAGCTCCATCTCGGTCTCGTACTTTTCGAGGTCCTCGGCGCTCATGGCATGTTCCCCTTCAGCCGTGCGATCCCACCATTGTGCGCCAGTCCCGCGCGCCCCTAGACGATTTCCGTGTCAAGGGTGACGGGCCTGACGGGGGGACCTTCGTCGAGCAGCCTACGGAACAGCTCGGCGAGTCTGGTCGGATACACCGTCTCATGTGCCCGGGTCAGTTCCTGGCACGTCCACCAACGTGCTCCTGCGACACTGCGCCGCTCCAGCTCGGTCAGGGCTCTGGCCTCGGGCGTCACCTCAAACGTATGCGCCGTCCGGGCCAGGTAGTACCACTCGTCCTGGTTCCAGCGGCGGCCGGCGAACGGGAAGGAGCACATCCGCCGCCAGAGCACCGGGCCGAGTTCGACGTCCGTGATGCCGGTCTCCTCAGCGAGTTCCCGCAGCGCGGCCTGCTCACGGGTCTCGTCGCCCTCCAGTCCGCCGCCGGGCGTGAACCACCAGTCGTCGGCAGGGTCGTCCGGCTCATGGCCGTGCAGGAGCAGGAGGCGGTCGTCGGGGTCGAGCAGGACCACCCGGGCCACCTTGCGCAAGGCGCCCTCCGACAGCGCCTCAGCGGGCACCGGCGGGCTCCGTACGGCCGCTGGTGCGGGATCGGCCCAGCAGGCCGGCGATCGGGCCGTACGCGGCGCCGCCGAGGACCAGCACAGCACCGCCCACGATCATGAACTCGATGATGCGCAGCGGGCCGGGCTGGGAGAGGGTGCCGAGCGTCTCGAAGCCGGTGGGGCGCTTGAGCAGGCCCTTCATGGGCCAGATGAGGGCGTCCACACGGGCGCTCACGGCGCTGCGGGCGACCGTGCCCTTCGCCGCGTCCGTGAGGTGGGCGGTGGAGTCCAGGGAGCCCAGGCGTTCGTCACCGAGGAGGAAGAGCCGGCCCTTGGGCACGGTGACGGTCGGGAAGCCCTGGAGTTCGGCCGCGCTGCCCGCTGGCAGATACGGCTCGTCGATCTGCTTGCCGTTGACGGTCAGCTTGCCGTTCGTGCAGCAGGCGACCGTGTCCCCGCCGACCGCGACCACGCGCTTGACGACGTCGGCGTTGGTGACCCAGTTCTTGTCCTGGAAGACGACGACGTCACCCCGGCGTACCTCGCTGCCGTCGATGCGCTGGCCGAGGACCCGGTCCCCGGCGTCGATCGTCGGTGTCATCGAACCGGTGGGCACGGTGTACGGCCGGTAGGCCACCGCTCCCCAGGCGAACCCGCCGAGGAACAGCACGATGCCCAGGGCGACGGCGATCCCTGACAGGCGATTTCCGATTGTGCTGCCGGCCTGCGCCGTGCCGGTGCTGCTGCCTCCGCTGCGCGGGGCCGTACGTATCGTGCTGTCGCCACCCATGAGGCCGCACCCTACCCGGCGGTACCGGGCAGGGGCAGCCCTTCTTCCCCGCCCCTGGCCACAAGCTCCCCAAGGGTTTCACACGGGCAGATCAGCGCTTGCCCGCGGCCGACCGCTTCTCGAACTTCGACTCGATCCGGTCGCCCCGCCGGCGGCGCCACACCGCGATCGGCAGGACGGCCGCGACGGCCACGCCCTCCGGGGCCACCGAGAGGGAGGCCGCAGCGGACGACTGCGTGTTGATACCGCTCTGGTCGAAGGTGTCCGGGACGGGCAGGGTGCCCCAGCGGTTGATCGGCCAGGCCTTGACGATGGCGCGGCCGACGACATCCTTGACCGGGACCATGCCGTGATGCTTGTCGGACTGGTTGTAGCGCGAGTCGCGGGAGTTCTGGCGGTGGTCGCCCATCACCCAGATGTAGCCCTGGGCCACCTTCACCGTGAACTGGCCGCCCTGGTCGTCGACGCTGCACGGGGTGTTGCCCGGGTACACATAGGGCTCGTTCAGCGCATGGCCGTTGACCATGAGCGGGCCGCTGCCCTTGCAGGACACGGTGTCGCCGCCGACACCGATGACCCGCTTGATGAGGTCCTTCTCCTCGGCGGACGGCATCAGGCCGATCCAGCTGAGGAAGGTCTGGATCGCGTTCGGCTGGGCCACGGGCTCGCCGGCCAGCCAGTTGTCCGGGTCGTGGAAGACGACTACCTCGCCCCGGTCCGGCTTGGAGCCGAACCACGGGGTGAGCTTGTCGACCAGGACGCGGTCACCCTGCTGGAGGGTGTTCTGCATCGAGTCCGACGGGATCGAGAACGCCTGCACCAGGAACGTCTTGATCAGCAGCGCCAGCACCAGCGCGATACCGATCAGGATCGGCAGCTCCTTCCAGAAGGAGCGGGGCTTCTTCGGCGCGGGCGCGGCCGAGTCGCCCGCGCCGCCGTCCGCGTCCCCGCCTCCGCCGCCGGGGTACGGACCGTCCGCCGGACCACTGTCCCCGGCCGGACCACCGTCATTTCCGGAGGTAGAACCACCGTTTACGGGGGGGACATTCTCCACGGGGCGCCCGCTGTGCTCCTCGCCGTCGTGTCCCGACCGTGCGCCAACCGCCACATCCCCCACGCCAACTCCTTACTCCGTGCCGCCGCCCGCGCCATCCCCGGCGCAGACCCACCACTCCCATAACGAGCGGGAGTTCCGCAGGGCTCGGGAGTTGGACGTATCCGTTCGGATCGTCGGAGGCAACCCTATGCGACAGCTGGGGAGCCGCGGTCGACCCCGACACCGAGTTCGCAACGCTTGCGAAGGTTTTAGGTTCGCCCAGCGAGGCCCAGTGCCCGAACGGCCAGCCGATCCACTTGGCCCGGCCCACCACCAGGCTCACGGGGACCGTGCCGCCGTAGTCGGTGTCCTGGTGTGCTCGGGAGTCGGCCGAGTTTCCCCGGTGGTCGCCCATCACCCACAGCCGCCCCTGCGGGACGGTGATGTCGAACTCGGTGGTGGATGGGGCGTTCCCGGGATAGAGGTAGTCGCCCTCGGTCAGCGGTACGCCGTTCACGGTGACCCGGCCCTGCGTGTCGCAGCACTTGACGTGGTCGCCGCCGACGCCGATCACCCGCTTGATGAGGTCCTTCTCGTTGGCGGAGGGCAGCAGGCCGATGAAGGTGAGCCCTTCCTTGAGCTGTTTGACGACGATCGGGTCGTTCGTCTGGGTGGTCTGTTCGTCCGCGAGCCAGCCGCCCGGGTCGTGGAAGACGACGACGTCCCCGCGGTGCGGCTTGGAACCGAACCACGGGGTGAACTTGTCGACCAGGACGCGGTCGCCGATCCGGATCGTCTGCTCCATCGAACCCGAGGGGATCACGAAGGCCTGGACGAGGAACGTCTTCAGCACGAGAGCTATCAGGACGGCCACACCGACCAGCAGCGGTATCTCCCGCACCGCGCCGCGCCGGCGCTTGCGCTTGACCTTGCGCTGCAGCTTGCGCCGCTCCGCGCGGGAACGGCCGCCGGCCGGGCTGGCGGCGCGCCGGGCCCCGGTGGGCAGCAGATTGGCGGCGGCGTCGCTGGGCACGCCGCGCGGTTTGCCGCGGTTACCCATGGGCCGCTCCCGCCGCCGGCACGCGCGCGTAGGCGGCGGGACGGATGAGCCGGGTCCAGTGGGCGTACGGCCAGACGATCCAGTCGGTCCGGCCGATCACATCCTTCACGGGGATCATGCCGCCACCGGGCGAGCCCAGATGGTCGCGGGAGTCGCTGGAGTCGCTGCGGTGGTCACCGAGGACGAAGAGCCTGCCGTCGGGGACCTCGACGTCGAAGGGCACGGTGGACGGAGTGTCCCCGGGATACAGGAACGCGGTCTCGTCGACCGACCGGCCGTTCACCTCGATCCTCCCCTCCTTGTCGCAGCAGACCACATGGTCTCCTCCCACACCGACGACACGCTTGATGTAGTCGGCGTCCCCGAAATACCCGGTGCCGTCGAACACGACGACATCGCCCCGGCGCGGCTCGGCACCGAAACGGTACGCCAACTTATTTACGAGAACGCGGTCCCCGATCCTCAATCCCTGTTCCATGGATCCGCTGGGAATCTGGAACGGTTGCGCCACGAGAGCGTTGAGGACGAGCAAAAACGCCAGGCAGGCGAAGAGGGTCAGGGTGACCCGGCCGCCCGGCAGCCAGTCGGTGACCCGCGCCAGCAACGCGAAACGCGACCGGTCCTCCGCGGCCTCCGGTTCGGGGCGGGAGGAGCGGTCGCGCTCCGTCGGCTGTGCTTCGGTGTCCATCGGGGCCAGATGTTATCCGGCCCCGCTGAGACACCTTCTTACCGGCACGTTCGCCTTCGGCTCAGGCGCCGGCAAGGCGAGATCAGCTGTCGCGCTTCTCCTTGATCTTCGCGGCCTTACCGCGCAGGTCGCGCAGGTAGTACAGCTTGGCGCGACGCACGTCACCGCGGGTGACGAGCTCGATCTTCTCGACGATCGGGGTGTGCACCGGGAAGGTGCGCTCGACGCCGACGGAGAAGGAGACCTTGCGGACCGTGAAGGTCTCGCGGACACCGCTGCCCTGGCGGCGGATCACAACGCCCTTGAACTGCTGCACACGGGAGCGGTTGCCCTCGATGACGCGGACGTGGACGTTGACGGTGTCACCCGGGCGGAAGGCCGGGACGTCGCTGCGCAGCGACGCGGAGTCGACGGTGTCGAGCAGGTGAGACATTTCGTCTGCTTTCTTCGCTGATGCCACAGGTCATCAACGGGAACTAGATGGTGATCGGAAACAGGCCGTGAGGTCGGGGCGGGCGTCGTCTCCCCCTGTGGCAGGGGCGCACACCGGACGGTTCACAGCACAACAGCCGCTCATTCTTCCACGCCCTGGCCCCGGCGCCAAAATCGGCCGCGGGGCTCCCCCTCCGGGTCCGGTTCCCAGCCCAGGATGGAGAGAATCTCGCGGTCCTTCTTGTCGAACGCCTTGGGGTCGCAGCGTTCGATCAGGTCGGGCCGGTGCGCGGCCGTACGCTTCAGGGCCTCGTCGCGGCGCCAGCGGGCGATCTTCCCGTGGTGGCCGCTGAGCAGCACGTCCGGGATGTCGCGCCCCCGCCATTCCGGCGGCTTGGTGTAGACGGGCCCTTCCAGGAGGTTCGCCATCGCGCCGGGTGCGAAGGAGTCGTCCCGGTGCGACTCGGCGTTGCCGAGGACGCCGGGCAGCAGTCTGGCCACGGCCTCGGTGACGACGAGTACGGCGGCCTCGCCGCCGGCGAGCACGTAGTCGCCGATGGACACCTCGTAGACAGGCATCCGGGTGGCGTACTCGTCGATGACGCGCCGGTCGATGCCCTCGTAGCGGGCCGGTGTGAAGATCAGCCAGGGCCGCTCGGAGAGCTCGACCGCGAGTTCCTGGGTGAAGGGGCGTCCGCTCGGGGTCGGCACGATGAGCGCGGGCGTGTGCGAGCCGGTGTCGTAGCCGTCGGCGAGGACGGAGTCGAGGGCGTCGCCCCAGGGCTCGGTCTTCATGACCATGCCGGGTCCGCCGCCGTACGGGGTGTCGTCGACCGTGTTGTGCCGGTCGTACGTCCATGTCCGCAGATCGTGCACCCGCACATCGAGCTGCCCACGCGCGCGTGCCTTGCCGACGAGCGAGACGTTCAGTGGTTCCAGGTACTCGGGGAAGATCGTGACGACGTCAAGGCGCATCTCTTACGACTCTTCCCGCGAGGAGGCGATCTCGGCCCGGTCGTCGATCAGGCCCGGCGGAGGCGCGATGACCGCCTTCTGCTGCTCCAGGTCGATCTCGGTGACGATCTCCTCGACGAACGGGATCATCACCTCGCTGCCGTCGGGGCGCTCGACGATGAACAGGTCCTGGGAGGGCAGGTGCGAGATCTCGGTGATCCGGCCGACCTCGGTGCCGTCCTCGGTGACCACGTCCAGGTCGATGAGCTGATGGTCGTAGTACTCGTCCGGGTCCTCGGGCACCTCGTCCGGGTCGATCTCGGCGATCAGGAGGGTGTTGCGGAGGGCCTCGGCGCCGGTGCGGTCCTTGACGCCCTCGAAACGCAGGAGCAGGCGGCCGCTGTGCACACGGCCCGTCTCGATGGTGAGCGGTCCCACGCCCTCGGGATCGGTGGCGAGTACGGCGCCGGGTGCGAGCCTGAGCTCCGGCTCGTCGGTACGTACCTCGACGGTGACCTCGCCCTTGATGCCGTGGGCGCGGCCGATCCGTGCGACTACCAGCTGCACTGTGCTTGCTCTCCTGTCATACGACC
Source organism: Streptomyces sp. NPDC005866 (assembly GCF_040629895.1). Lineage (NCBI taxonomy): Bacteria > Bacillati > Actinomycetota > Actinomycetes > Kitasatosporales > Streptomycetaceae > Streptomyces > Streptomyces sp. NPDC005866. The sequence goes on along the minus strand of NZ_JBEXWP010000034.1, from coordinate 27,455 downwards.
CATACAACCCGCCATACGACTGCGGGCCGGGGACGGCCCAGTGGCCCTCCCCGGCCCTGGGGCCGGCCCGGCGGATCCTGTCGCAGACGCGGGGTCTGGCAAGCAACCGCCGATTTCTGCGACCTGATCCGCCGGACCGGCCCCCGCCGGTTGCGATGAAGCGTCAGCGGACGTGGTCCACGTCGACGAGGTCGACGCGGACACCGCGGCCGCCGATGGCGCCCACGACGGTGCGCAGGGCGCGGGCGGTACGGCCGTTGCGGCCGATCACCTTGCCGAGGTCGTCGGGGTGCACCCGGACCTCCAGCACGCGCCCGCGGCGCAGGTTGCGCGAGGCGACCTGCACATCGTCGGGGTTGTCGACGATGCCCTTCACGAGGTGCTCAAGCGCCTCTTCGAGCATGCTGCTCAGGCCTCGGTCGACTCGGACTCAGCCGCGGCCTCGTCCTTCTTCTCAGCCTTCTTCTTCTGGGTGATCGCCTCACCCTTGCCCTCGTCGTCACCGCCGAGCGCCTCGAACGAGGGACGGGCGGCCTTCGGCTCGGCGACGAGCAGCGGCGCCGGGGCGGGCTCGCCCTTGAACTTCTGCCAGTCGCCGGTCTTCTTCAGGATGGCGAGCACGGGCTCGGTCGGCTGGGCGCCGACGCCGAGCCAGTACGCCACGCGATCGGCGTCCACCTCCATGACCGACGGGTTGTAGGTCGGGTGGTACTTGCCGATCTCCTCGATCGCACGGCCGTCACGGCGCGTGCGGGAGTCGGCGACGACGATGCGGTAGTGAGGCGAACGGATCTTGCCCAGACGCTTCAGCTTGATCTTGACTGCCACGGGAGTGGGTTCTCCTGAATTTGACGTGTTTGGGCACGGCGAGTCTGCCGCGTGGGGTTGCGGTACCCGAGTGCCCGATGGACGCGTCAGCCGGAGGAGAGAGGGGTCCTGTGCGGCTGTCGAGTACAGCTAGCCATTGTGCCACACCCTGCGGGTCGCTTTTGGCCGACGGTGAGGTGAGGGGCGCCTGGGCATGCCGGAGGCGCACCCGGCGCGGAGGTGAGCTGCGTCGGGTGCGCTTGCCCGCAGGGGGACGAGGGCGTGGCGACAAGCAATGGCTACGGCTGCCACGAGCAGCCGTGTGCTCAGCTCGCCGCCGCTCCCACGACCTCCGGAATGCGGAACGGCTTGCCGCAGCCGCCGCACACGATGGGGGCCTGGGCCAGGACCGACGGGACCACCCGGACGTTGCGGCCGCAGTCGCACACCGCCTTGACGCGGACGCCGCCGCCGGACGAACCATGGCGGGCGGCCGGGCCGCGGAAGGTGCGGGAGGTGTCGGCGGAGGTCGCCACCGTGTGGGCCTTGAGAGCGCGCTGCAGCCTCTCGATGGTCGGGCGGTAGCGGCGCTTGGCCTCGGGGTTGAGCGTGACCAGCGAGAAGCCGCTGCTGGGGTGCGGCTCGTCGGGGTGGTCCAGGCCCAGCTCCTCGGCGATCGCGAGGAATCTGCGGTTGTGGTAGCGGCCGGCCCGGGAGGTGTCGCGCACTCCACGGGACGCGGCGATGCCATGGACTGCCTCATGGAGCAGGCGTTCGAAGGAGAGCTCGTGTCCGCACGCGGACGACGACTCTCCGATCAGGGACTCTGGCGCGGCAAGGTCGGGCAGCTCGGGGTGGTACCGCTGAATGTCGGCCCACGCCTCTGCCAGCTCTGCGGCGAGAACAGGTGGTGTCTGTGTCGTGCTCACGTAATGAGAACGAGCGGGAGGGCCACTGTGTTCCTATTCCGGGGCATCCCAAATAATTTGCACGTACCCGTCAGTTGCCGCTGATGCGTGGAGACGAGTACGGGTGCGCTGATCTGCGGAGAAGCCTCACAGCTCATACCAAGCCGGTGCGTAGTCTGACGTACGACCCGACGCGTACCCGGCGTACGGACCCGGGACGACTGTGGTCGGCGGATACGCAAGAGCCCTTTCGGTCGCTCTCGTGGCGGAGGACGCCACCTCGGTCAGCGCTCGCGGCGACCCCGACGTTACCCGGATCCCGTCGTCATCCGGCACCGGCCCGTCTCCGGCGACCAGGCACCGAACGCTCACCGTTCCGGGTGACCATGGCCAGAACCGCCGTGTCGTGGGTCCGATGGTAGAGCCACAAGTTGCGGGGATGTGAAATCTCGCCACAGTCACAGCCCACACACAAGCGGTGACCCCCGACCTCTGGACGGCACCGCGAGCCGGGAGTTACCTGGCATACGTGGGAAGTGCGAGGGCACGACACGGGGGCCACGGAATCGGTCAGTGCGTAACTCTCGGCGGATTGGGGCGCTTACCTATGACACCTACGCTCGTGCGGCATCACCCGTCTCACGCGGACTCCGCACCCCGCGTGAACCTGGGCGCACGCGCGCGTGACTGGTCAGAGATCCAGGAGCGGATGCTGGTTCCGCTCTACGAGACCGTCCACGAGCGACTTCAGGTGGGTCTGACCACCCGGCTCCTTGGCCTGCGCTGCGGTTCCGGTCTCGCCCTGCTGATGGCGGCGGCCAGAGGGGCCGCGGTGACCGGTGTCGACTCCTCCCCCGGACGTCTGGCCCTCGCCCGTGAGCGCCTGCTGCCCGAGCCGGCCGCCGGGGCACGCACGCGTGACCGCGCCGCGCGGATCGTCGAGGGCACACCGGCGGACGCGGCGGACGCGCAGGCACCGGCGTACAACCTGATCACCGCCTTCGACCCGATCGGCTGCCTGGCGGGCGACGCCGAAGGACTCGGTGAGCTGCTCGCCGAGGCGACGCCCTTGGCGGAGCGCGGGGCGGCGGTGGTGCTGGCCGGCTGGGGTCCGCCGGAGCGCTGCGCGACCTCGTCCGTCCTGCGGGTGGCCGCGAAATTGGCCGATCCTTTGCGCAGCAGGGGCAGTTGGCGCCCGGCGTGCCGCGACGACCTGGAAGAGGCCGCCCAACGGGCGGGGCTGCGGATCGACGGCTCCGGGCGGGTCTCCTGCCCGTTCGGGTACGCCGACGCGGACAGCGCCGTACGCGGGCTGCTGTCGACCGGGCTGTTCGACGCGGCGGTCGCGGCGACCGACCAGGAGCAGGTCGGCAAGGAGCTGACCGAGGCGCTCCACCCGCACCAGCGCCAGGACGGCACGGTGTGGATGCCGAACGTCTTCCGCTACCTGGTCGCCCGCGTGCGCTGAGAAGCGGCCCGGCGGGAGCGGCCGACGGGTCCTGGACCTCGTCCAGGTCCTTGCTCAGCCGCGTGATCCCGGCGATCCGGTACGCGTCCGCCTCCTCGAGCGTCGCGCGCTCCAGCAGTGCCTGGGCCGGCGCGTCCAACGGGCCGCGGTGGTCGCGGAGTTTGCGGCACGCCGCCTCGTAGCATTCGTCGACGATCCGGCGCGACCAGAGCGGTCATGACCAACCGCCACCAGCCCCCGCGCATCCTCGGCCCGCCGGGCGGCGGCTTCGGCGGCCCCCTGGGGCGCCCTCGGTGCGCCAGGGCCGGTCGGGCGACTTGCGCGGCGGCGCGGGGTTGGTCATAGCGGGACGGTACGACCCGGACCAACCCCCGGCACGCGCACGGGTGAACTCAGCCCATGAACTTCTTGAACTCGTCCGGCAGCTCGAAGTCCTGACCGCCCTGCTGCGGCAGCCCGAGGGCGCCTCCGCCCTGTGCGGCGGCCTCGCGGCGCTGGGCCTCCTCCAGCTCCTGCTGCTTGCGCTTCATCGGGTTGCCGGAGCGCTGCTTGCCCTTGGCCTTCTTCGGCTGCTTCTTGGCACGGCCGGGGCCGCCGCCCATGCCCGGGATCCCCGGCATGCCCGGCATACCGCCGCCCTGGGCCATGCGGGACATCATCTTGCGGGCCTCGAAGAACCGCTCGACCAGGTTCTTGACGGCGCTGACCTCGACGCCGGAGCCCTTGGCGATACGGGCGCGGCGCGAGCCGTTGATGATCGTGGGCTCCTGGCGCTCGGCCGGCGTCATCGACTTGATGATCGCGGCCGTGCGGTCGACGTCCCGCTCGTCCAGGTTGTTGATCTGGTCCTTCATCTGGCCCATGCCTGGCAGCATCCCGAGCAGCTTGGAGATGGAGCCCATCTTCCTGACCTGCTCCATCTGGGCCAGGAAGTCGTCCAGGGTGAAGTCCTGGCCCTTCTTGGACGCCAGCTTGGAGGCCATTTTCTCGGCCTCTTCCTGGCTGAACGTCTTCTCCGCCTGCTCGATCAGGGTGAGCAGGTCACCCATGTCGAGGATGCGGGAGGCCATCCGGTCCGGGTGGAAGGCGTCGAAGTCCTCGAGCTTCTCGCCGTTCGACGCGAACATGATCGGCTTGCCGGTGACCTGGCGGACGGAGAGCGCGGCACCACCGCGGGCGTCACCGTCGAGCTTGGAGAGGACGACACCGTCGAAGCCGACGCCGTCGCGGAAGGCCTCGGCGGTGGTGACGGCGTCCTGACCGATCATGGCGTCGACGACGAAGAGGATCTCGTCGGGGCTGACCGCGTCCCGGATGTCGGCGGCCTGCTGCATCAGCTCCTGGTCGATGCCGAGGCGGCCGGCGGTGTCCACGATCACGATGTCGTGGACCTTCTGCTTGGCGAAGTCGATGGAGTCCTTGGCGACCTTGACCGGGTCACCGACGCCGTTGCCCGGCTCGGGCGCGTAGACGGCGACTGCGGCGCGCTCGGCGACGACGCTCAGCTGGTTGACGGCGTTGGGGCGCTGGAGGTCGGCGGCGACAAGCAGCGGGGAGTGGCCCTGCTCCTTGAGCCAGTGGCCGAGCTTGCCCGCGAGGGTCGTCTTACCGGCACCCTGAAGACCGGCCAGCATGATCACGGTCGGCGGCTGCTTGGCGAAGCGCAGCCGGCGCGTCTCGCCGCCGAGGATCGTGACCAGCTCGTCGTTGACGATCTTCAGGACCTGCTGGGCCGGGTTCAGGGCCCTGGAGACCTCGGACCCGAGCGCCCGCTCCTTGATGTTCTTGATGAACGTGCGGACGACCGGAAGGGCCACGTCGGCTTCGAGCAGCGCGATGCGGATCTCCCGGGCCGTGGCGTCGATGTCCGCTTCGCTCAGACGCCCTTTGCCGCGCAGATTCTTGAAGGTCGCTGAAAGGCGATCGGAGAGAGTGTCGAACACGGCGGCGTCGGTCCTCGGAGTCGGGGGCAGTGAGCGTCTTCCAGGGTATCCGGCCGCGCAAGGAAGTCGTCCCCGCCTTGCACGACCCAGCGGTCAGGCCCTCAGCGTCTCCTCCAGTTTGCGCGCCACGGAGGTCGCCTCCTCCGCGGGCAGCGGGGAGTGGTCGCTGCCGGTCACGTAGAAGGCGTCGACGGCGTTCGACCCGAGCGTGCTGACATGCGCACTTCGCACGCGTACCCCGGCGTCCTCCAGTGCCCGCCCGATCCGGAACAGCAGCCCGGGGGCGTCCTGGGCCCGTACCTCGATCACCGTGGCGTGCCGGGAGGCCGCCGAGGCCACCGTCACGCGGGGCGGCGGGGCCACCCAGCCCCGGCGCCTCGGGTAGGCCGCGTCCCGCTCGGCGAGGCGTCCGGCGATGTCGAGGGAGCCGTCCAGGGCGCGGACCAGGTCCGCACGGAGGCGGGCCGCCTGGGGCAGGGAGCCGTACTCGGCGGCGACGCGCCAGTCCAGGAGCAGGACGGTGCCGTCGTCGACGTCGTGGGGGAGCCGGAGGGAGCGCAGCTCGGCGGTGCGGACGGTGAGGCGGTGCATGGCCAGGACGCCCGAGACGGCCGGGAGGACGCCCGGCTGGTCCGGTACGGCGATGAGGAGCTCCACGCCCAGCGGCTCGGGGCCGCCGGCCGGTTCCTCGTCCGTCGCCGGTTCGGTCTGGGCGCTCAGGGCCAGGACAGGGCCGCCGGTGCGGAAGGCCTCGATGGACAGCCGCTCCTGCTCGGCCGTGGGCGCGCCCGGCTCGGGCTCGTCGGTGGCGTCCCCGGCGAGGACCGCCGCGACCCGCTTGACCAGGTCGGCGACGAGCGAGCCGCGCCAGGACGACCAGGCGGCCGGGCCGGTGGCCATCGCGTCGGCCTCGGTGAGGGCGTGCAGCAGCTCCAGGGTGCCCTGGCTGCCGACCGCCTCGGCGACCAGGCGGACCGTGGCCGGGTCATCCAGGTCGCGCCGGGTGGCGGTCTCGATGAGCAGCAGGTGGTGTCGTACGAGCGTCGGCAGGACGGCCACGTCCGCGCGGTCGAAGCCGATCCTGGCCGCGACGTCCTTGGCGATGATCTCGCCGGCCACCGAGTGGTCGCCGGGCCAGCCTTTGCCGATGTCGTGCAGCAGCGCGGCGACCAGCAGCAGGTCGGGGCGGTGGACGCGGCGGGTGAACTCGGAGGCGCGGACGGCGGTCTCGATGAGGTGGCGGTCCACGGTCCAGATGTGCACGGCGTTGCGCTGCGGTCGGCAGCGCACCCGCTCCCAGTCCGGAAGCAGCCGGCTGATCAGCCCCTCCGCCTCCAGCGCCTCCCAGACGTCGACCGTGGGCCGACCGGAACCGAGGAGCGTGACCAGCTGCTCTCGCGCCTCGGCGGGCCAGGGCGTGGGCAGGGGGCGCGCGGTGGCGGCCATGCGCCGCACGGCGTGCAGGGAGAGCGGGAGACCGGCCTGCGCGGCGGCGGCCGCGGCGCGCAGCGGGAGCACGGGGTCGCGTTCGGGGCGCGCGGCGCGGGCGAGCACCACCTCGCCGTCCTGCTCCACCACCCCTTCGGCCAGCGGGGAGCGCTCGGCGACCGGTTTGCCGCCGCCCAGCATGGCGCGCAGGCGTGGCCGCACGGCGCGCGAGCGCAGCACGCGCCCCACTTCACGCCAGGTGACATCACTGGCGTACGCGATGACGCGGGCGGACTCGTAGACCTGGCGCAGCAGGGTGTCGGCGTCGAGGAGGTCCAGTTCGGCCGCCACCTGGTCCTGCTCCTGGAGCGCGAGGCGATCGGTCGCGCGCCCTGTCGTGAGGTGCAGGGCGTCACGGACGTCGAGCAGGCGCCGGCGGGCGTCGGCGAGCCCCTCGCGCGGGGCGTCGGCCAGCCAGGAGGCGGCGACGGCACGCAGCGCGGTGGCGTCCCTCAGCCCACCGCGGGCCTCCTTCAGGTCCGGCTCCAGGAGGTACTGCAGCTCGCCCTGGCGTTCGGCGCGCTCGGCGCAGAGCTCCTGGAGTTCGGGGAGGCGTTTGGGCGCCTGGTTGCGCCAGTCCGCGAGGATCGCGGTGCGCAGTCCGGAGGTCAGGCCCAGGTCGCCGGCGATATGGCGGGCGTCGAGCAGGCCCAGCTGGACCTTGAGGTCCTCGCCGGCGGTCTTGCGGGCCTCGGCGGGCGTGCGCACGGAGTGGTCGAGGGCCAGGCCCAGGTCCCAGACGGGGTACCAGAGCCGGTCGGCGACGGCGGCCACCGCGCCGGAGTCGCCGCCGTCGTGCAGCAGCAGGAGGTCGAGGTCGCTGCGCGGGGAGAGCTCGCCGCGGCCGTAGCCGCCGACGGCGACCAGGGAGACGCCACCGGTGACGCCCTCGGTGGCCGCGGCGAACAGGCCGGTCAGCCAGCCGTCCGTGAGTTCGGCGAGGGCGGTACGGCGCGACGGCCCGGACCGCGCCCCCTCGGTGAGGAGGCGCAGCCGGGCCGCCGCGTAGCCGCTGGGTCCCGTGTCCTCTGCGTCGTTCCGAACATCCGTACCGGTCACCCAGCGACTCCTGCCTGTATTCAGATGGTTCTGTTCTACAGCGCGTCCGGTCCGCGCTCGCCCGTGCGGACCCGTACGGCGGTCTCGACCGGGAGTGACCAGACCTTGCCGTCACCGATTTTGCCGGTGCGGGCCGCCTTGACGATGACGTCGATCAGTTGCTCGGCGTCCTCGTCCTCGGCCAGCACCTCGATGCGGATCTTGGGCACCAGGTCTACCGTGTACTCCGCACCACGGTAGACCTCGGTGTGGCCACGCTGCCGACCGTAGCCGCTGGCCTCGGTGACCGTGAGACCGTGGACGCCGAAGGCCTGCAGGGCCTCCTTGATCTCGTCGAGCCGGTGGGGCTTCACGACGGCGGTGATGAGCTTCATGCGTCCACCTTCTTGCTCGTGCCGGCCAGGGCCGCGGCGGAGACGGTGCCGACGACACCGCCGCCCGCACCGCTGAAGTCGTATGCAGTCTCGGCGTGCTCGGCCTGGTCGATGCCGGAGACCTCGACGTCCTCGGGAACCCGCATACCGATGGTCTTGTCGAGGAGGAAGGCGAGGACCGCGGAGGCGATCAGGGAGTAGGCGAGGACCGCGCCGACACCTGCGAACTGCTTCCACAGCTGGGTGAAGGAGTGGTCGCCGTAGAAGACGCCGGTCGCGGTGGACTGGCCCTTGCCGGTGGCGAAGAAGCCGATGAGCAGGGAGCCGATGATGCCGCCGACCATGTGGACGCCGACGACGTCCAGGGAGTCGTCGTAGCCGAACCTGAACTTCAGTCCGACGGCAGCAGCGCAGGCGACACCGGCGATGGCGCCGACGGCGATCGCGCCGAGCGGGGAGATCGCGCCACCTGACGGGGTGATCGCGACCAGGCCGGCGACGGCGCCGGAGGCGGCGCCCAGCGTGGTGAACGCGCCGTGGCGGATCTTCTCGTAGGCGAGCCAGGCCAGCATGGCGGCGGAGGTGGCGACCTGCGTGTTGACGAACATCAGCGCGCCGACGCCGTCGTCGTTGCCGAGCCACGAGCCGGCGTTGAAGCCGAACCAGCCGAACCACAGCAGACCGGCGCCCAGCATGACCAGCGGAAGGCTGTGCGGGCGCATCGGGTCCTTCTTGAAGCCGACGCGCTTGCCGATGACCAGGATCACACCGAGGGCGCCGGCACCGGCGTTGATGTGGACCGCGGTACCACCGGCGAAGTCGATCACACCGAGCTTGTAGGCCCAGCCATCGGCGCCCCACACCCAGTGGGCGACCGGGACGTAGACGACCGTGAGCCACAGCGCGACGAAGAGCGCCCAGGCCGAGAACTTGACGCGGTCGGCGAGGGCACCGCTTATCAGGGCCGGCGTGATGATCGCGAACATCAGCTGGAAGACCATGAAGACGAAGATCGGGATCGTATAGCCGTCCCAGAGTTCCGTCAGCCCGATGTTGCTGAGACCCAGCCAGTCGGAGTTGAAGCCGATGAAGCCGTTGCTGGAGCCGAAGGCAAGGGAGAAGCCGTAGAGAACCCACAGGATGGTGACGATCCCGATGCTGATGAAGCTCATCATCAGCATGTTCAGGGTGCTCTTGACGCGGACCATGCCCCCGTAGAAGAAGGCGAGGCCCGGCGTCATGAGCAGCACCAGGGCGGAACAGATGAGCATGAAGCCTGTGTTCGCGGCAGACAGCTTGGGTGCCTCCGCGGCAAGCATGATGGCTGGTGCCATCGGCGTCTCCTCGTCGATTGGTACGGCCCTGCGTGCGGGCGATGCCTGAGAGCGGTCCGGTCAAGCGGGGGGGCGGGCCGGTTATGCGCCACGAGATTGGCGCAGCGCGGTTTCGGTCGTTGCCCCTCGTTGTTTCGCCGGAGTGACGAAGGCGCCTGGCGTGTTACGCGTCGATGAACTACAGGATGTCCGGCCGCGGGATCGTTATCGTGACGCAACCATCTCGCGGAGCCAAGGAACCGGCCGCGGGCGGCCTTCCGATGACCTGGCGTGGGGGAGCCGAGTCGGGCGGTTCGGGAGGGCCGGCCGCGGCCGGGGTCTGGGAAGCGACCGGGGTTCAGACCGCCTCGGCGGTCTCCGGCAGATCGACGGCGAGCTGTTCGGTGAGGTCGACGACCGCGGCGAGGTCGCCGTAGTCACGGACGGCGGAGTCCACCGTCTTTCGAATACGAGTGTTCACGCGCTCCGAGCGCACCTTCTTGGCGATGCCCATGGCCTCGCGGGCGAGGACCGTGCTCTGCTCGGGCTCGTTGCGCAGCAGGTGCACGGTGGCCATGCCGATGACGTTCAGTGCGTACGACCGCTGGTGCTCGGCGTCCTTGGCGAACAGCTCCACGGCCCGCTGCATCAGCGGCTCGGCCAGGGAGGCGTAGGTGGGGCTGCGGCCGGCTACATAGGCGAGGTCGCGGAAGGAGTGGCTGTTCTCGCCGTAGAGCTCGGCCTCGGAGAAGAACCGGATCCAGTCGGGGTCCGGCTCGTCCCACTCGTCGGCCTCGGCGAAGGTGTCCTCGGCCATGCGGACCGCCCGCTTGCACTTTCCGGGCCGGCCCATGTTGGCGTAGGCGCGGGCCTCCATCGCATACAGCATCGACTGGGTGCGCGGGCTCGCGCAGTCCCGGCTGCCGTACTGGGCGAGGTGGATCAGCTCCAGGGCGTCGTCGGGCCGGCCGAGGTGGATCATCTGGCGGCTCATGCTGGACAGGACGTACGACCCCAGCGGCTTGTCACCGGCCTCCTTGGCCGCGTGCAGGGCGAGCACGAAGTACTTCTGGGCGGTGGGCTGGAGCCCGACGTCGTACGACATCCAGCCGGCCAGTTCCGCGAGTTCGGCGGCGACCTGGAAGAGCTTGCGGGTGGTGGCCTCGGGCTGGGGTTCCTGGAGGAGGTCGGTGACCTCGTGCAGCTGGCCGACGACCGCCTTGCGCCGCAGGCCGCCGCCGCACTGGGCATCCCACTGGCGGAACATGACCGTGGTGGTCTCCAGGAGCTCCAGCTCGGGCTTGGAGAGGCGGCCGGGGCGGCGGGAGTCGGCAACCGGCTCGGGGGCCGGCTGCGGCGCGGTGGGCGAGGGGACGAGCCAGCGCTGCATGGGCTCGATCAGGGACGGGCCCGCCGACAGGATCAGCGAGGTTCCGAGGAAGCCGCGCCGCGCCAGCATCAGGTCGCTGCGTGAGAACTCGCTGAGCAGGGCCACCGTCTGCGGGCCCGTCCAGGGCAGGTCGACGCCGGTCGCCGAGGGTGACTGGCGGGCGGCCCGCAGACCGAGGTCCTCGACCGAGACGACACAGCCGAAGCGCTCGGAGAACAGCTCGGAGAGGATCCTCGGGATCGGTTCGCGCGGATTCTCCCCGTCGAGCCAGCGACGCACCCTCGATGTGTCCGTCGAGATGTGGTTGGCTCCCAACTGGCGTGCCCTGCGGTTCACTTGCCGCGCCAGCTCGCCCTTGGACCAGCCGCTGCGCACGAACCAGGAGTTGAGCAGCTCATTGGGGCGCTTGTCCGTGCTGGTCACGGTCGTCCCGCTTCCGCCGTTGCCGCCCACTGGAACGCCCCCATCCCTGAGACCACTTGATGCCGGATGCGCCAAGCCCTATCAGAATGCCGGTAAATACGGCCGCCTGTCCGCCAGTTCTCACCCTTCGAACGGGATGTCGAGTTGCCTCCGGCATACCCACGGGTGCATGTGCCCCCAGGCTTTGTGCACTCAAAGTAATCCTACGATCACTGCTCCAGCCATGGCGATCCCGGAAACGCCACCATTCGCCACCCCTTCGAATGAACTCACGATGGCCTTGGCGCGATTCACTTGACATAGGACGGCCGGGAGTGGGCGGAGCGATGCACTCGGGGGCGCGCAGCCCCGGATGCACCACCGGTGGCGCTTCCAGGCGCTGTCTTGACCTTGCGGGCGCGAGGGAAGGCGGAGCCGTAGCGTCACGTTCCGTTTCCGTCTCGTTCCGTGTCGTAACCACCGGCGCGCCGGACCCGTTGGAGGGGGCATGGGCTTCACGATCGGCGGCATTCGCGAGATCCGCTCCGGCACGCGCCGGCGCGGTCGTTCATCGGATTGCACTGACGTCGCCGAGTTCACCGGCCTGTGGGGCTGGGACGTGGTGCCGGGTGCCCGGGCCGCGGCCGGCGCATGTTCCTGCGGGCACGCCGACTGTCCCGCGCCGGGAGCGCACCCGCTGGACTTCGCGCCCCAGGTGCCCGCCGGGGCCACGCTCGACGAAGTCACCAAGACCTGGGGGGAGTTCCCGGGCTCGGCCGTGATGCTGCCGGTCGGCCACGCGTTCGACGTCATCGAGGTCGCCGAGTCCGCCGGGCGCCGCGCCCTGGTCCGCCTGGAGCGCATGGGCCTGCCGCTCGGCCCGGTCACCGCCACCCCGGAGGGCCGCACCCACTTCTTCGTCGCCCCCGGCGCCGCCGCCGAACTTCCCGAACTCCTCTACCGCATGGGCTGGGACGACCCGACCTCTTTGGACCTGCGCGGCCTCGGCTCGGGCACGTACATCACCGCGCCGCCCTCCGACCGGGGCGGACTGGGCCCGGTGCGCTGGCTGCGGCCACCGGCCCTGGACTCGGCCACGAAGCCGCCGGCGGCCCGGCTGCTGCTGGGGACGCTGGCCTACGTGGCACACCGGTCACGGGCGTAGCCACCGAGGCTCGAAAGCCGAAGCGCCCGACCCAACTGCACCTTGGGGCGGGCGCTTCTCATGAACGCGGGTAGTAAGTTTACTGGCCCGGCTACTCACCGATAAGGGCGTCGACGAACGCCTCCGGCTCGAACGGTGCCAGGTCGTCCGCGCCCTCGCCGAGACCGATGAGCTTGACGGGGACACCCAGTTCACGCTGGACCGCGATCACGATGCCGCCCTTCGCGGTGCCGTCCAGCTTGGTGAGCACGATTCCGGTGATGTCGACGACCTCGGCGAACACCCGGGCCTGGACCAGGCCGTTCTGGCCGGTGGTGGCGTCGAGGACGAGCAGTACCTCGTCCAGCGGGGCGTGCTTCTCGACGACGCGCTTGACCTTGCCGAGCTCGTCCATGAGGCCGGTCTTGGTGTGCAGCCGCCCCGCGGTGTCGATGAGCACGGCATCGACGCCCATCTCCTTGCCCTCCTTCACCGCGTCGAACGCGACGGAGGCGGGGTCGCCGCCCTCCGGCCCGCGCACGGTGTAGGCGCCCACACGCTCGCCCCAGGTCTGGAGCTGGTCGGCGGCGGCGGCCCGGAAGGTGTCGGCGGCGCCGAGGACGACCGTACGGCCGTCGGCGACCAGCACGCGCGCGAGCTTGCCGGTGGTGGTGGTCTTGCCGGTGCCGTTCACGCCGACGACCATCACGATGCCCGGCTTGCGGTCGGCGGGCTCGGTCTTCACCCTGCGGTCGGCCTCGGTGCCCAGCAGCTTGAGCAGCTCCTCGCGCAGCAGCCCGCGCAGCTCCTCGGGGGTGCGGGTGCCGAGCACCCTGACGCGCTCGCGCAGCCGCTCGACCAGCTCGGTGGTGGGCTGCACACCGACGTCGGCGGTGAGCAGGGTGTCCTCGATCTCCTCCCACGTCTCGTCGTCGAGGTGCTCGCGCGAGAGCAGCGTGAGCAGCCCCTTGCCGAGCGCGTTCTGGGAGCGGGAGAGCCGGGCGCGCAGCCGGACCAGGCGGCCGGCCGTGGGCTCCGGGATCTCGATCTCGGGAGCCGGGGGCTCCTCTACGACGACGGGAGCCGAGCCGTCGGGAAGGTCGACCTCCTCTATCGTCCGGCGCGGTTCGTCGCGCGGCGTCTCGGCCTCGTCGCCGACGTGCGGCTCGGCCGGGGGCGCGGTGATGTCGGGCGCGGAGGGGGGCGGCGGGGGCAGCGACTTCTTGCGCCGACTGCCGATGACGAGCCCACCGAGTGCGCCGAGCACGACCACGGCGATGACTACAGCAAGGATGAGGGTTTCCATAACCCGTCCAGTATCCATCCCTCCCCCGGGCACGACTTTGCTCCCTCGCGAGGGAGTTTCTGGATGATCCTCCGAATCCGCAGGGGACTTTTGGGGTATTAGTCGGACTAACGTACGATGACTCCCCATGAGCACCACCGCCCACCACGATGGCGCCCTCGAACACCTCGAAGAGTCGCTGGAGCACCACGGCCTCGAAACCCGGGGCATCGAACCGGTACCCGACTCCGAGCGCACCGCGACACCCCGCGGACTGCTGCCCACCTGGATCGCCGCCAACATCAGCGTCCTGCTGCTGACCATGGGCGCGGGTCTGGCGGTGTCGTTCGGACTGAACTTCTGGCAGGCCCTGGTGGTCGGCACTGCCGCGCCGATCGTGTCCTACGGCCTGGTCGGGCTGATCGGCATCGCGGGCAAACGCGGTGGCGCACCGGGCATGGCCCTCTCCCGCGCGGTCTTCGGGCAGCGCGGCAACCTGCTGCCCGGCGCGCTGATCTGGGTGGCGCGCTGGGGCTGGGAGACGATCAACGCGGTGACCGGTGCCTATGCGCTGCTGACCGTCCTGGACATCGTCTTCGGGATCAGGAGCAACACCACCTTGATCATCGTCACCCTCCTGCTCTTCGTGATCACCACGTTCGCGATCTCGGGCATGGGCATCAAGGCGGTCCAGCGCTGCAACCGGTGGGCGACCTGGCTGTTCGGCGGCTTCTCCCTGCTGGTCCTCGGCCATCTGGTCGTGGAGACGGACTGGGGCGGGGTGCTCGGGCGGCCGGCCGGCTCCACGGCCGCGATGATCACGGGGATCGGGCTGATCGCGGCGGGCGGGATGAGCTGGGCGCCGGCCTCGCCGGACTTCACTCGGTACCTGCCGGGTACGGCGTCCTCGGCGGCGATCGTACGCAACACGGTCGGCGGTGCCGGGATCGTCGTACTCCCCATGGTCCTGATGGGCGCCGTGATGGCCTCCGGCACGCCGGACCTGGCCAAGGCGAGCGACCCGGTCTCCTTCCTCGGCGAGATCCTGCCGCTGTGGCTCGCGGTCCCCTATCTGCTGATCGCGCTGGTCGGGATGCTGCTGATCAACGCGATGTCGATGTACTCGGCGGGCTTCACCGCGCAGACACTCGGCTTCCGGCTCCCCCGCCACTGGGCGGTCTCCGTCAACGCGGCCATCTCGCTGGTCCTCGGCGGGGTCCTGATGCTGGCGGCGACCTCGTTCATGGGCTCGTTCATCGCCTTCCTGTCACTGCTGGCGGTGGCGTTCTCGGCGTGGGTGGGCGTGTTCGGGGCCGACATGCTCCGGCGGCGGGAGTACGACGCCACAGCGCTCCTCGACACCACGCGCACCAGCGCCTACTGGTACCGGGCGGGCTTCTCCCCCGCCGCCGTGACGGCCTGGGCGCTCGGTCTGCTGGCCGGGCTCCTGTTCACCACGTCCGACTGGTTCACCGGCCCACTCGCCGCGAACAACCCCGTGGGCCGGTACGGGCTGGGCTGGATCGCGACGATCGTCGTCTCGGGTCTGCTGTACGCGGTGCTCCCGAAGCCGGCGGTGGAGCCGGCGACGGCCGAGGAGCCCGCACCTCTCGCCGTCTGACGCCCCGTCAGCTACTGTCCCCGCACACCCGCCCGGCCAAGGTGAAGGGGAACTCCCATGCCCGTCTCGGTCGTTCGCTTCAACCTCGTCGAGCCGGGGCCGACTCCGCTTCCCTGGGCGCCCGTTACCGGGCCGCAGTGGAGATGGCCGCGTACGCCGACGAGCACGGGGTCGCCACGGTCCAGACCGAGGAACACCACGGAGTCGACAACAACTGGCTGCCGTCGCCTTTCGCCTTCGCGGGCGCGGTGTTCGGGGCGACGCGGAACATCGCGGTGACCGTGTCGGCGGTGATCGGCCCGCTGCGGCTGGCGGAGGACATCGCGGTGCTCGATCTGCTGGGCGCGGGGCGGCTGGTGACGGTGGCCGGGATCGGCTACCGGCCCGAGGAGTACGCCCTGTCCGACGTGGAGTGGAAGCGGCAGGGGCGGCTGCAGGACGAGGTGCTGGAGACGGTGTTGAAGGCGTGGACCGGCGAGGAGTTCGAGTACCGGGGCCATACGGTACGGGTCACACCGCGCCCCTTCACCGATCCGCACCCGCTGCCGGTCGGCGGCTCCTCCAAGGCCGCGGCCCGCCGTGCCGCCCGCCTCGGCCTGCCGTTCTTCCCCAGCGCGCAGCTGCCGGAGCTGGAGGCGTACTGCAAGGAGAAGCTCACCGAGTACGGCACGGAGGGCTGGACGATGATGCCCACGGCGGAGACTCCGCTGCTGCACATCGCCGAGGACCCGGAACGGGCGTGGGAGCGGTACGGGGAGCACTTCCTGCACGAGGCCCGGACGTACGCGTCCTGCCAGTCCGGCGACATCCACTCGGCGGTGCGCTCGGCGGCCACGACGGTGGAGGAGCTTCGCGCGGAGGGCGTCTACCGCATCCTCACGCCGGAGGAGTGTGTGACGGCCGGGCTGGACAACCTGGTCCTGCACCCGCCGGCGGGCGGGACGCCGCTGGAGGAGGGCTGGCGGAGCCTGCGACTGTTCGGGGAGACGGTTCTTCCCGCGCTGCCGGCGTAGCGGGGTGGGGGGTCGTGGAGGGATTCCACGGCCGGCCGAGCAGCCAGGGAGTGAACGGACCGCCGCCCCGCCCGGGCAGTGACCGGGCGGGGCGGCGGGGGGTACGAGGAGAGGGGCAGCGGGGACTTGGCCCTTCTCCCCGAGTCGGGGGCCTCGTTACGAGGCTCAGCCCATCTCCTCCAGGGACTTGCCCTTCGTCTCCTTGACGAACTTGAGGACGAACGGGATGGAGAGGGCCGCGAAGATCGTGTAGATCACGTAGGTCGCGGAGAGGTTCCAGTCGGCCAGCGACGGGAAGCTCGCGGTGATGGCCCAGTTGGCGATCCACTGCGCGGCGGCGGCCACACCCAGGGCGGCGGCGCGGATCCTGTTCGGGAACATCTCGCCGAGGAAGACCCAGACGACCACACCCCAGGACAGGGCGAAGAAGAGAACGAAGACGTGCGCGGCGATCAGGGCGGTCCAGCCCTGCGCAGCCGGCAGCTTGCCGTCGACCAGGTCGTAGGAGAAGGCCCAGGCCTCCAGGCCGAGGCCGACGACCATGCCGGCCGAGCCGATGAGGGCCAGCGGCTTGCGACCGATGCGGTCCACGAAGATCATCGCGATCACGGTACCGATGATGTTGATGATCGACGTCGTGAAGGAGTAGAAGAACGAGTCCGTCGGGTCGACACCGACCGACTGCCACAGCGTCGAGGAGTAGTAGAACGCGACGTTGATGCCGACGAACTGCTGGAAGACCGAGAGACCGATACCGATCCAGACGATCGGCTTGAAGAAGAAGGAGCCGCCGAGCAGGTCCTTGAAGGTCGACTTGTGCTCGCTCTGCATCGCGTGCTTGATCTCGGCGACACGGGCCTTCAGGTCGATCTTGTCGCCCTCGACCTCCTTGAGCACCTCACGGGCGCGGTCTTCCTTGCCCACGGAGATCAGGAAGCGCGGCGACTCGGGGATCGCAAAGGAGAGGAGACCGTAGAGGACGGCCGGGATGACCATGACGCCGAGCATCACCTGCCAGGCCTCGAGGCCCATCAGCTTGCCGCGCTGGTCGCCGCCGGCGGCGTTCAGGATGGCCCAGTTGACCAGCTGCGAGACGGCGATGCCGACGACGATCGCGGCCTGCTGGAAGGAGCCGAGCCGTCCGCGGTACGCGGCCGGGGAGACCTCGGCGATGTAGGCGGGGCCGATGACGGACGCCATACCGATGGCGAATCCGCCGATGATGCGCCAGAAGGCGAGGTCCCACAGCGCGAAGGGCAGCGCGGATCCGACGGCGCTGACCGTGAAGAGGACGGCGGAGATCTGCATGCATCGGATGCGGCCGATCCGGTCGGCTATCCGGCCCGCGGTCGCCGCGCCGATGGCGCAGCCGATCAGCGCGATGGCGATGACCTGGGCCAGGGTCGCGGAGCCGATGCCGTAGCGGCTTCGGATGGCCTCGACGGCGCCGTTGATCACGGCGCTGTCGTAACCGAAGAGGAAGCCGCCCATCGCGGCCGCCGCCGCAATGAAGATGACGTGCCCGAGATGTTCGGGGTGAGCCGTCCTGGCTCCTGGTTGGGGTGCCTGCGCTGTGCTGGTCACAAGAAACTCCTCGGGCCACCCGGCAGCGCTGCCGGGGGTGGGGGTGAGCCCTTTCAGGTTCAAGTGGCGCACAACTTCACGCCCCTCACACCTGAAGGTAAAATCAACGTTGCAGAGACTATGCCTTCAAGTTTCGAAGTCAATAGGCCCCTGCCTGCGAGTTTGAAGGCCAGGTGAAGGTAGATGCGTTCAGTAGTTGAAGCAATGAACGGGATGTGCAGGTCAGGCGGGGGTCGACTGATGTACGCCGCACGCACGGTCAGCGCAGCCGCTGGCTGATGACCTTCGACACACCGTCGCCCTGCATGGACACCCCGTACAGCGCGTCCGCTACCTCCATGGTGCGCTTCTGATGGGTGATCACGATGAGCTGGGAGGACTCCTGGAGCTCCTGCATGATGCGGATCAGCCGCTGGAGGTTGGTGTCGTCCAGGGCCGCCTCGACCTCGTCCATGACATAGAACGGGCTGGGCCGCGCCTTGAAGATCGACACCAGCATCGCTACGGCGGTCAGCGAACGTTCGCCACCCGACAGCAGGGAGAGCCGCTTGACCTTCTTGCCCGGCGGACGCGCCTCGACGTCCACGCCCGTAGTGAGCATGTTGTCGGGGTCGGTCAGGATCAGCCGCCCCTCGCCGCCCGGGAAGAGACGGCTGAAGACGCCCTCGAACTCCCTGGCCGTGTCCCGGAACGCCTCCGTGAAGACCTGTTCGACGCGTTCGTCGACCTCCTTCACCACCTGAAGCAGGTCGGCGCGGGTCTTCTTCAGGTCCTCCAGCTGCTCGCTGAGGAACTTGTGCCGTTCCTCGAGGGCCGCGAACTCCTCCAGGGCGAGCGGGTTGACCTTGCCGAGCTGCTGGTAGGCCCGCTCGGCCGCCTTGAGCCGGCGCTCCTGTTCGGCCCGGTGGAAGGACTTGGGCTGGTTGCGCGGGTGCTCGGGATCCTCCGGCAGCACCTCGCCCTCGGCGGGGGGCGAGGGCGGCACCGGCTGGTGCGGGCCGTACTCCTCGACGAGCCCCGCCGGTTCCACACCGAGCTCCTCCAGCGCCTTGGTCTCCAGCTGCTCGATCCGCAGCCGTTTCTCGGCGCCGAGTACCTCGCCACGGTGAACTGAATCCGTGAGCTTGTCGAGCTCCGCCTTGAGGTGGCGGCCGGTGTTGCGGGCGGCGGTCAGCTCCTGCTCGTGCCGGGCCTTCGCGGCCTCGGCGGCGGCCCGCTCCCGCTCGGCCCGGCCGACCGAGACCTCGACATGCGCGAGCAGCTGGCGGGCGCCGGAGGCGACGGCCTCCGCGACCGCAGCCTCGTGGCGCAGCCGGGCCCGTCGCTGGTCCGCACGCGCGCGTGCCTCGCGTTCCGCGCGGGCGGCGCGGTCCAGGGAGTCGGCGCGTCCGGCGAGGCCCTTGACCCGCTCCTCGTGCGTACGGACCTGGAGGCGGGCCTCCATCTCGGTCTGGCGGGCGTTGGCGCCGTCGGCGGCCAGACGATCCCGCACCGAGGTGTCCGGCTCCTCCTCGACCGGCATCTCCTCGGCCACGGCGAGCCGCTCGGCCAGCACCTCGACCTCTTCCAGGGCCTTGTCCAGGGACTCCTGGGCGCGCGCGGCTGCGGCCGTGGAACGTTCCGCCTCACCGGCCGCGCCGCGCGCCTGTCCGGAGAGCCGGCCGAGCTGCTGGGCCACGGCCGACTTCTCCCGGTCGGCGGCGCGGCGGCGCTCCGCCAGTTCCTCGACCAGCGCGGTGCACGCCTTGCGGTGTTCCTGGGCCGCCTGCTGGTTCTCGGCCAGGGTCTCGCAGCGAACCGCCAGCTCTTCCAGCTCGGCGGCGGCCTCGTCGACGGAGGCCTGCACTTCGAGGAGGCTGGGGGCGCCCGCGGAGCCGCCGTGTGCGAAGTGCGCGCCGAGGAGGTCGCCTTCGGCGGTGACGGCGGTGAGGTCGGGGCGGGCGTAGACCAGGGCCTCGGCGGCTTCGAGGTCGTCGACCACGACGATGCCGTGCAGGAGGCGGCGGACGGCGGGCATGAGGTCGGCGGGACCGCGCACCAGATCTTCGGCGAAGACCCCGGAGGGGGGTGCGGGGAGGGGGCGTCGGCCGGGTGCGGGTGCGTGGTGGCCGGTCGCGCCGTTCCCCGCGCCCCTGGGGGGCGCTTCAGCCGGGGGTGTCTCAGGGGTGCACGACAGGAGCAGGGCCGCCCGGCCTCCGTCCTGCTTGCGTAGGAGGCGGATCGCGTCGGTCGCCGCGGCCGGGGTTGTCACGGCGATCGCGTCCGCCGCCGTGCCGAACGCCGCCGCCAGGGCCACCTCGTGGCCCGAAGTCACCGTCAGCAGCTCCGCCGCCGGGCCCAGCACCCCGGTGAGGCGGTCCCGGGCGCCGAGCAGTATTCCGGTGCCGTCCTTGCGGCGCAGGCCCAGCGCCAGCGCCTCGTGGCGGGCCTGGGTCGCGGCGCGCCGGCGTTCCACCGCGGTGGTCGCCTCGCGGGCCGCGGTCAGGGCCGTCTCCGCCTCGGCGAGCCGCAGCTTGGCCTGCTCGTGCTGTCCGGCCAGTTCCTCGTCACCGGCGTCGAGGCCGTCGACCTCCGCCTTGAGCGCCTCGTACTCCTCCTGCGCCGAGACGGCCCGCTCCTGGGCCTCGTCTCGGGCGGCGGCGAGGCGGTCGATCTCGGCCTGGGCGGAGGCGGCGCGGGAACGGGCCGCGTTGACCTGGCCGTTCAGCCGGGCCAGGCTCTCCCGGCGGTCGGCGATGGAGCGGGCCACGTCCTTCAGGCGCCGTTCCTCATGGGCCAGCTCGCGCTCCAGTTCGGCGCGGTGCGCGACGGTGTCGTCGAGGGTTCGCTGGGCCGCCTCCAGGGCCGCCTCCAGCTCGGCCTCCTGCTCACGGATGCGGTTGGCCTCGCGCTCCATGTCCTCCGGGTCGCGGCCGCGCCGCTCCTCGGGCGGCGCGGAGGTGGCGCTCTTCACCCGGGCGTCGGCCAGCGAGATGGTGCCGCGCACCCGCTCGGCCAGCTGGGACAGCTCGTACCAGGTCTGCTGGGCGCGCTGGAGACGCGGGGTGAGCTGCCGTACCTCGTCCTCCAGGAGCGCCTCCCGCTGGAGGGCCTTCTTCAGCTCCTGTTCGGCGGCTTCCTTGCGTTCCTTGAGGGCGGCCTCGTCCGCGATCTCGGTCTGCAGCGCCTGGCGCAGTCGTACGAGATCGTCGGCCAGCAGGCGCAGGCGCGCGTCGCGCAGGTCCGCCTGGATGACGGCGGCCCTGCGGGCGACCGCCGCCTGGCGGCCGAGGGGCTTGAGCTGGCGCCGCAGCTCGTCGGTCAGGTCCTGCACGCGCGCGAGGTTGGCCTGCATCGCGTCCAGCTTCCTGAGCGCCTTCTCCTTGCGCCTGCGGTGCTTGAGGACGCCGGCCGCCTCTTCGATGAAGGCCCTGCGGCCCATGGGATCCGCGTGCAGGACGGAGTCGAGCTGGCCCTGGCCGACGATGACGTGCATCTCGCGGCCGATACCGGAGTCGGAGAGCAGCTCCTGGATGTCGAGGAGGCGACACGTGTCGCCGTTGATCTGGTACTCGCTGCCGCCGTTGCGGAACATGATCCGCGTGATGGTGACCTCGGCGTACTCGATGGGCAGCGCGCCGTCGGAGTTGTCGATGGTCAGGGACACCTCGGCGCGGCCCAGGGGCGGGCGGCCGGTGGTGCCGGCGAAGATGACGTCCTCCATCTTGCCGCCGCGCAGTGACTTGGCACCCTGTTCGCCCATGACCCAGCTGAGCGCGTCCACGACATTGGACTTGCCCGAGCCGTTCGGACCGACGACGCACGTGATCCCCGGCTCGAACCGGAGCGTGGTCGCCGAGGCGAACGACTTGAACCCTCGGAGGGTCAGGGCCTTGAGATGCACGCCGTCGGACTTTACCCGGCTGCGCTACCGCACTCCACGAAGCCTCGCAACCTCACGGTTTCGCGCATGAACATGCAGGGCACACCAGACGTTAAAGAGGGTGAAAGGATGCGCGGGGCTGGAAGGGGCCGGGCGCGGGGGCAAGAGGGCAAGAGGGCAAGAAAGAAGGGACGCCGGGGGCGTCCCTTGCAAATCTTGACGACTTAGCGGTTGAAAGAGCTGCCCAACCGCCGCATGTGCCGTTGTGGAGCGATGCAGCGATCAGGTGAGCGCAGGCTCCGCCTGGTTTGCGTCGATGCTCTCCATGATCCTGTCGTGAGAAGCGGCAGCCGTCAGCGCATCGTTCTCGGCCTGAATCCGTCCCAACTCGGATTCGAGGTCCTGGACACGCTGCTGGAGCCGTCGCATCTCGGCGAGGAGTCGCGGGTCGGAGCCGCCGACGTAACCGAGAAGCGCCTTTGCCATGATGGATGGTCCTCCACACTGAGTGACCGACCGAAGTGGTGTGGGTCGTGAGGGATTCGCACCCGCGGTGCTTGACACATTCGAGTGTTGCTCGGGTGTTGCTCCATGCCAAACAGCTAAGGTGCGCGGGGCTTTCAGCGTCTCACCAAAAAGTTTGACGGTCAACACGATCACGCCCTGTATTGGTGGGCGAACCCGGGCGCGCGCGGCTTCGGACCGGCGGCGCTGCGACTCCTGCGGGGCCCTCAGGACGTGGCGATCATCTTTATGTGCGGAGCCTGCCACGACAAGCGATTGTTGGCAACCACCAGGCCGTTTCCGCTCCGGGCACCTGCCGGTGGCAGTTCGCTCCGCTTCCGCCTGCGGACTTTACGCGGCGGGGTCAGCGGATGGCGAAGCCGTCGTAACCGCCCCGGGGTGTGTCCCAGATCTCGGTGACACCCTCCACCCGCCCGGGCGTGTCATCGCCCTGGAGCCAGTCGAGCAGCCCCTCGCAGCCCGCCCGGGAGCCCTCCGCGACCACCTGGACTCGGCCGTCGCCCAAATTGAGAGCAAAGCCACTCAGGCCGCCGATCTCCAGTGCCTTGGCCCGCGTGAACCAGCGAAATCCCACGCCCTGTACGCGTCCACGGACCCAGGCGACCAGTCGTACATCCTCGCTCATGGCTGCAACCTAACCGGCCAATGTCACTCGGAGCACTTCCGCCTTCGTCGCCATGCGGTACCGTCCCGACGCAATGAATCTCATCTGAAACTCACTCGATCGAGTGAGTCTGGTTGACCAGAAGGAGTCATTGGCCACACCGGCCCCTGGTCGACCCTGACCGCGAGGACGAGGGAAGAAGGCAAGGACACATGGGACGCCACCGACGCTCCGCCGCCGGCCGCGCCACCACGGGGGTCACGGGGGACAACGGCTCGTACGCGGGCGGCGACGACCCGCAGTACGCGGGCCTCCGCTTCGGGATGGGCACGGCGGCCTATCTGCACCAGGATGCCTACGCCGACGCCAACGCGCGCAGCTCCGCCTACCTGTACGAGACCGGCGCCGACCACGCCCGGGCCGACGAGACGGCCGTCTTCTCCCCCGAGGAGTTCGCCCCGGCCGTCGGCGGCTCCCCCGCGGGCAGCGGGCACCGACGCAAGAGGAAGGCCGGACGGCCGGTGCGCACGGGGCTGCTCGGGGTCTCGGCCGCCGTCGCGATCGGCACCGTCGCGGTGGCCAGCGGTGTGATGCCGGGCCTGGAGAACTACAAGCTCGGCGGCACCACCACCACCGGCGGCGAGCAGGTGCAGGCCGACGGGGCGCCCAGCAACACGGCCGCCGAGCAGGGCGGCACCTCCGGCAGCGCCGAGAGCCAGGGCACCGGCTCCTCGAACAGCCGTGGCACCCAGCGCTCCGCATCGCCCACGGCCACGGCCTCCGCGTCCGCCTCCGCCTCCGCCTCCCCGTCGCCCACCCCGACGAAGACGGCGACCGAGAAGCCCACGCCCCGCGCCACGCCGTCCAATAAGGCGAAGCCCAAGCCGACCAGGAGGGCCACCAAGGCGCCGGTGACCTCCGCGCCGATCACCGTGTCCGAGGCGGCCGCCGCCGAGGCCCAGGTGCTCAAGCTGGTGAACGAGGAGCGGGCCAAGGTCGGCTGCAGCGCACTGTCCGCGAACTCCTCGCTGACCGGGCTGGCCGAGTCCTTCAGCGGGGACATGGCCGCACGGGACTTCTTCGACCACACCGACCCGGACGGCAAGACGCCGTGGGACCGGGCGGCGACCGCCGGCATAGCCAACCTGGGCGGCGAGAACATAGCCCGTGGTCAGGCCACCGCGCAGGCCGTCATGGACGCCTGGATGAACAGCGAGGGCCACCGCGCCAACATACTGAACTGCGACTTCAAGACCCTCGGGGTCGGGGTGCACTTCGGTGCGGGCGGCCCCTGGTGGACGCAGGACTTCGGGTACTGAGCCGTCTCGGACACACTCCGGATGCGCTAACCAGCAGTTAGCGCATCCTGTCGGTCAGCGCTGTGCTCCCGTACGCTTGACGCATGACCATCAGCACCCAGGACCGTCCCGAGGAGACGCATCCTCCGTACGACGTCTTCGCCCGGGCCTGTCCCTCGCGCACCACGCTCGAACATGTCATGGGCCGCTGGGGCGGGCTGACGCTGAGCGCGCTGCACGAGGGTTCGTTCCGGTTCAACGAGCTGCGCCGGCGCGTGGACGGCGTCAGCGAGAAGATGCTCTCCCAGACGCTTCAGGCGCTGGAGCGCGACGGCCTGGTGCACCGCGAGGCCCAGCCGACCAACCCGCCGCGCGTCGACTACGAACTCACCCCGCTCGGCCGCGAGGTCGCCGAACGCCTGCTGTCCGTCGTCCGCTTCGTGGAGAGCCGGATGGGCGAGGTGCTGGCGGCCCGGGAACGTTACGACGAGACGCGCGGCGCCCGCTGACACTTCGGGCAGAAGTAGCTGGACCGGTTCATCCAGGGCCGCCTGCGCATCGGCGTCCCGCACCGCCGGCAGGGCAGTCCCTCCCGGCCGTACGCGTCGAGCGAGCGGTCGAAGTACCCCGACTCGCCGTTGACGTTGACGTAGAGGCTGTCGAAGCTGGTGCCGCCGACGGACAGGGCCGCGTTCATCACGTCCCGTACATGGCCGAGGAGTTCGGCGGTGCGCGGGCGGGTGAAGCCGGCGGTCGGGCGCTCGTAGTGGACACGGGCCCGCCAAAGGGCCTCGTCCGCGTAGATGTTGCCGACTCCGCTGATCAACGACTGGTCGAGCAGCGCCCTTTTGATGGTGGATCGCTTCCGGCGCAGCGCCTGGTGGAAGGCCTCGTCGTCGAACAGCGGGTCGAGGGGGTCGCGGGCGATGTGCGCGATGACGTCGGGCAGTCCGTCGAGGCTGTTGTCGTGCAACGACAGTCCGCCGAAGGTGCGTTGGTCGACGAAACGGAGTTCGGTACCGAGGCCGTCGGCGAATCCGACGCGGATTCTGAGGTGCTTCTCGTCCGGTGTCTCGTGCGGCTGCACCAGCAGCTGTCCACTCATGCCGAGGTGGGCGAGGATCGACTGGTTGGTGTCCTCAAGCGGCAGCCACAGGTACTTGCCGCGCCGGCTCGGGGTGCCGACGCGGTGGCCCTTGAGCCGGTGCGTGAAGTCGTCGGCACCGGCGAGGTGCCGTCGTACGGCACGCGGGTGCAGTACTTCGGTCTCGGCTACGACGCGATGGGCGATCCACCGCTCCAGGCCGCGCCGTACGACCTCGACCTCGGGCAATTCGGGCATCGCGTCTCCCGGGTGGGACCGTGGACGATCCGAGCGCCCGGCCCCTTCCCAGGGCCGGGCGCTCGGTCATCGCGCTGTTCTTCAGGCGGAGGCGGCGGACGACGAGCCGTCGTCCTCCTCGGCTGCGGCGGCTTCTTCCGCAGCCGCCTCGGCTGCCTCGGCTGCCTTGACTGCCTGGGCTCGCTCGTCCGCCGCGGCACGGATGGCGCGCCAGGCGGACTCGGCGGCCTGCTGTTCCGCCTCCTTCTTGCTGCGGCCGGTGCCGGTGCCGTACGAGACGCCTCCGACGCGGGCGGCAGCAGTGAAGGTCTTCTCGTGGTCGGGGCCGGTCTCCGTGACCAGGTACTCGGGCACGCCGAGGCCCTCCGTCGCGGTGAGCTCCTGGAGACTGGTCTTCCAGTCCAGGCCGGCTCCGAGGTTCGAGGACTTCTCGATCAGCGGGTCGAAGAGCCGGTGCACCAGCTCGGACGCCGAGTCGAGGCCCTGGTCGAGATAGACCGCGCCGATCACCGCTTCCAGGGTGTCGGCGAGGATGGACGCCTTGTCCCGGCCGCCCGTGCCTTCTTCACCGCGGCCGAGCCGGATGAAGGAGCCCAGGTCGAGACCGCGGCCCACCTCCGCGAGCGCACGCGAGTTCACCACCGCAGCCCGGAGCTTGGCCAGCTGGCCCTCGGGCAGGTCCGGATGGGTCTTGTACAGCGTGTCCGTGACGACGAGGCCGAGGACGGAGTCACCGAGGAACTCCAGCCGCTCGTTCGTCGGCAGGCCGCCGTTCTCGTACGCGTAGGAACGGTGGGTCAGAGCACGCACCAGAAGGGCGGACTCGAGCTTGTAGCCGAGCCGCCCTTCCAGAAGCGTGTGGGACGAGGCTGTGTTGTCCGTTTTCTTCTTGGCGGATGGGTCCGCCTTGGCGTCATCCGCCTTCTTGGGACTGGACACAGTGCCTCTCACCTGGCCGCTCAGACTTCGAGGACCTGGCGCTTGTTGTAGGTGCCACAAGACGGGCACGCGATGTGCTGCTGCTTGGGCTCGTGGCAGCGCTCGCACGCAACCAGGGTGGGGACCGCAGCCTTCCACTGCGACCGGCGGTGGCGCGTGTTGCTGCGCGACATCTTCCGCTTCGGAACAGCCACGGCTACTTCTCCTGCTTCTCGTCGACGCCCGCTTCCGCGTCAGCGCCGCTCATCTCGTCCTTCTCGCCGTCCTTCATGGAACCGGCGAGTCCCTGCAAAGCCGCCCAACGGATGTCGACGGCGTCGTGGTGGTGGCCCGGGTCGTCCGCAAGGCGCGCTCCGCACTCGGAGCACAGCCCTGGACAGTCGTCCTGGCACACCGGCTGCATCGGCAGTGCGAGCACCACCGCATCACGCAGCACTGGTTCGAGGTCGAACAAGCCGTCCTCGATGAAGTACCTGTCCTCGTCGTCCTCGGCGTCGTCGCCCGGTTCCGCGATCACGCGGCCCCGGTCGTCGGCGTCAGGGTACGAGAACAGTTCCTGGAAGTCCGCTTCGAGCTCCTGCTCGACCGGCTCCAGACACCTTACGCACTCCCCCTCGGCCTGCGCACGGGCGGTGCCTGTGACGAGCACCCCTTCCATGACCGACTCGAGCCGGAGTTCGAGCTCCACCGGGGCGCCTTCCGGCACTCCGATGACCCCTTTGATCCCGAAGTCCTCGGGAGCGTCGATCGTGCGGGACAGGCGCTGCAGCGCGCCAGGACGCCGCCCCAGCTCGTGTGTGTCGAACACGAACGGGTTGCGGTGGTCGAGGCGTGCGTGAGGAGCCATTCCTGCTTTCGATCTTCGAATTCAGAGGGACGCCGTCCGGAAGATGCCCCCGGGCAGCGTTGATCGCAGGTGTAGACGCGACCGAACAGTCAGGATACTGGACCTTTCGCTGTCGGCCCAATCCGCTGGCCGTCCGCCGGTCCCCTAGGGCCTGTCGTTTGGATCAGGCCGCAGGTCAGTGGCGGTGCAGTTCGATGCCGGGGAGCGGGGGCCGGTGCGTGTGGCTGCAAGGCGGAGGA
>NZ_JBEXWP010000033.1:0-102882 GCF_040629895.1 Streptomyces sp. NPDC005866 | reverse complement strand
CCTCGGCGAGCAGCTTGCCCGGGTGCCGCGAGGCCACCGCGCCGAACTTGTCGAACGTGGCGAAGAAGTGGTCCGCTACTCGGACTTGATCGCCGCCAGCATGTTCAGCCGCGCCGCGCGCCGGGCCGGCCACAGGGCCGCCAGGACGCCGACCCCGCCGGCCAGCAGCAGGAAGAACGCCATCCTGGCCCACGGCAGGACCAGTTCGTACGTCGGCATCTGAGAGCCCACCAGCCGGCCGGCCGCCCAGCCGAAGAACACGCCCAGGCCGAGGCCGAGCACCCCGCCGAAGAGCGAGATGACCAGGGACTCCAGACGGACCATCCGCTTGACCGCCTTGCGGTCCAGGCCGATCGCGCGGAGCATGCCGATCTCCTGCTGCCGTTCGAACACCGACATGGCCAGGGTGTTGACGACACCGAGGACCGCGACGATCACCGCCATCGCGAGCAGGCCGTAGACCATGTTCAGGATCAGCGTGAACGCCTGTGCGATGGAGTCGGAGAGGTCCTGCTTGTCCTGGACCTTGATCGCCGGGTTGGAGCCGAGGACCTTCTCCAGCTTGTCCTTGGCCGCGACCGACGCGCCGTCCGCGGTCTTGACCATGACCTGCATGTCGGCGGGGTCGGTCTCGTGCGGGGTGAGGGTGGCGTTGTCGAGCATGATCCCGCGGATCATCTCGTTGCCCTGGTAGACCCCGGCGACCGTCAGCTTCTGCGCCTTGCCGTCCGCGTAGTGGACGGTGAAGCCCGAACCCGCCTTCCAGCCGTGCGACTTGGCCGTGTCGTCGTCCACGACCGCGTCCGGGCCGCCGACCTTGAACGAGCCGCTGTCGACCGTGAGGTCGGTCAGCTGGCCGATCGCCGAGCCGTCGACGCCGGTGATGACCTCGGTGTCGCCGTCGATCCGGGAGACCGCGTTGCGCAGCGGGCTGCTGGCGGTCACCCCGTCGGCGGTCGCGAGCTTCTTCGCCACGTCGGGGGAGAGCGGGTTGCCGTTGGCCATCGAGACGACGTAGTCCGCGCGGATCGCCGCGCTCGCCATCTTGTCGATCGACTTCTGCAGGCTGCCCGCCATCACCGTCATGCCGGTGATCAGGGTCAGGCCGATCATCAGCGCCGAGGCGGTGGCGGCGGTACGGCGCGGGTTGCGCACCGAGTTCTGCCGGGCGAGCTTCCCGGAGACGCCGAACCCGCGCAGCAGCGGGGCGGCGGCCGCGATCAGCGGACGGGACAGCAGCGGGGTCAGGACGAACACGCCGATGATGAGGAGTACGGCGCCCAGGCCCATCGGCGCCTGGCCGTCGGAGCCCTTCATCGTCGTCGCCGCCAGGATCACCGCCACGCCCGCCGCCGAGAACAGGGCACCGATCGTGTTGCGCAGCACCAGCGACTTGGTGGTCGGGGCCGAGTGGAGCGCGCTCATCGCGGCGACCGGCGGGATCTTCGCGGCCCGGCGGCCGGGCAGCCAGGCGGCCAGCATGGTGATGACGACGCCGACGGCGAGCGCGGCGGCCACCGTGCCGGGGCTGACGACCAGCGGGCCGTCCGGGACGCTCGCGCCGAACGAGCCCAGCAGCACCCGCAGTCCGGCGCCGATACCGATGCCGGCGACCAGACCGGCGACACCGGCCACCGCGCCGACCACCAACGCCTCGATCAGCACCGAGCGGGTCACCTGGCGGCGGGAGGCGCCCACCGCGCGCAGCAGCGCCAGCTCCTTGGTGCGCTGGGCGACCAGCATGGTGAAGGTGTTGGCGATGATGAAGGTGCCCACGAACAGGGCGATGCCGGCGAAGACCAGCAGGCCCTGACGCAGTCCGCTCATGCCGTCGGCGATGGCCTTCGCCTGGTCGTCGGCGAGCTTCTGGCCGGTGGTGGTCTCCACGAGCTTCTTCGGCAGCGCCCGGTCCAGCTGGGACTTGAGGGCGGCCTGACCGGCGCCGGACTTCGCGGTCACGTCGATCTCGTCGTACGTGCCCTTCTTGCCGAACAGCTGCTGTGCGGTCGCCGTGTCGAACAGGGCGAGGCTGCCGCCGGCCGCGACATTGCCGTCGTCCGTGGTGAAGATTCCGGCGACGGTCGGCGTGAGGACGGGGCCGTCGACCGAGATGCGCACGGTGTCGCCGACCTTGTAGCCGGCCCGCTCGGCGGTCTTGGAGTCGATCAGCACCTCGTTCGCGCCGCTCGGCGCGTGGCCGCCGACCAGCGGGTAGCGGGCGTCCTTGGTGCCCCAGTAGTTGCCGCCCTCGGACTGCCAGCCGCCGCCGATCAGCTTGCCGTCCTTGTCGGCGATCGCGGTGAAGCCGGAGACGACGCCCGTGGCGGAGGCGGCCCCGGGGACCTTCGCCGCCTTGTCGAGCAGGGCCTGGGTCAGGTCGGGCGTCTTGCCGACCTTGTCGCCCTTGGAATCCTGGTACTTGGCCTGGATGGCCACGTCGACGCCGGCGAAGCCCTTGGCGGAGCTGTTCTGGTAGGCGTCCGAGATGGTGTTGGTGAAGACGAGGGTGCCGGAGACGAACGCGACGCCGAGCATCACGGCGAGCACGGTCATCAGCAGCCGGGCCTTGTGCGCGAGTACGTTGCGCAGGGCGGTGCGGAACATCAGCTGGTGCGGCCCTTCGCGTCGAACTGCTTCATGAAGTCGAGGACGCCGTCGGCCGTGGGCCGGTACATCTCGTCGACGATCCGGCCGTCGGCGAGGAACACCACCCGGTCGGCGTAGGCCGCGGCGACCGGGTCGTGGGTCACCATGACCACCGTCTGGCCCAGTTCGCGCACCGAGTTGCGCAGGAAGCCCAGCACCTCGGCGCCGGAGCGGGAGTCCAGGTTCCCGGTCGGCTCGTCACCGAAGATGATGTCCGGCCGGGAGGCGAGCGCGCGGGCGACGGCGACACGCTGCTGCTGGCCGCCGGAGAGCTGCGAGGGCCGGTGGCTCAGCCGGTCCTTCAGCCCGACCATCCCGATGACGCTGTCGAGCCACTGCTTGTCCGGTTTCCGCCCCGCGATGTCCATCGGGAGGGTGATGTTC
This sequence comes from Streptomyces sp. NPDC005866, assembly GCF_040629895.1. Taxonomy (NCBI): domain Bacteria; kingdom Bacillati; phylum Actinomycetota; class Actinomycetes; order Kitasatosporales; family Streptomycetaceae; genus Streptomyces; species Streptomyces sp. NPDC005866. Next base: position 99,852 of record NZ_JBEXWP010000033.1, on the reverse strand, counting down.
TCCAGGGCCGTCAGCGTCGGCAGCAGGTTGAACGCCTGGAAGATGAACCCGATCTTGTCCCGGCGCAGCTTGGTCAGCTGCTTGTCCTTCAGGGATCCCAGTTCGGTGTCGCCGATCCGCACCGAACCGGAGGAGAAGCTGTCGAGGCCGGCCACACAGTGCATCAGCGTGGACTTGCCGGAGCCGGACGGCCCCATGATCGCGGTGAACTCGGCCTGCCGGAACTCGACGGTGACGCGGTCCAGGGCGACCACCTGGGTCTCGCCCTGGCCATAGATCTTGGACAGCTCCGTGGCGCGAGCGGCCACGGAGGTGGTCCGCCGGTCGGCGATGGGTGTGGTGGGCACGGAAGGGCGCTCCTGTCGGGACGACGGCTTTCATGGGGACGTCACCATCGTCCCGGCCGTACGGGCCCGTGTAGTCAGCCGCAGTTCTGGTTCCGGGGGGCGACCAAGGGGGGACCGGAGAGCGCGGTGTCATACCTGGGGATGACGGCGGACCCTTAGGCCGACCGGATCGCCGGCCCCGGAGCCGGTCGCTCCCACCCGTCGAGAACAGGTGGAGCCACCTTGTTCGGACGGTGAAATTCCGTCATTCCCCGTACGCGTGCCCCCACCGCGCGTAACGCTATTGGCAAGTGCGGATGGCTCGTTCCGGCGGCTGATGCACCCTCAGACGTCAATAAAATAAGACAACATCGGGTCGTCCGCCCGCTGTTCGGGGGACGCCTCCCGATAGGCTCAGAATCTCGTAGCGGAGCCCATGGCCTGCCCGGATGGTGGAATGCAGACACGGCGAGCTTAAACCTCGCTGCCCCTCGCGGGCGTACCGGTTCAAGTCCGGTTCCGGGCACTTCCCGCGCCCTCTCGTGGGCGGCTTCGGCTCGCCCCTCGGAGCGACGGCTCATCCCTCACGGACCGTCAGGACCGCTCCGTCGACCTCGACGCGGCGGCCCGTGCGCATCCCGTTGCGGCGCAGAGCGTGCGGGCATTCCTCGAAGAGGGCGAGTTCGCCGGCGTCCAGGATGGCGGCCGGCGGGTCCAGGAGTTCGGTGACCGACGCGTCGGTGAGGACCTCGGGCACTTCCCCGGAGAGCAGGACCACGGGCACCGTCGGCTCGACGAGCTGACCTGCTCCACCCTGCCGGCCGCCGACCCGCGCACGCGGGCCGACGGGTGCGCCGCCGAGGTCGGCACCGTCCTGCACGGCGCGGTCGCCAACGCCCCGAAGGGCGACCAGCGGACCGGCGCCACCCTGCACCGCCACCTGGACGGCCGGCGGGGCCCGATGACCCCGGCCCCGCCGACCCCCGCACCGGCCGCCCGGCCCGCGCCACCGCCTTCTGCGGGCCGGGCGGCCGGCCGCGCGCGCCGAGGGACCCCGGGTAGGGCCATTGACAGGGGGTAAGCCCGGACGGAGACTCGGGAAATCAGGTGAAGGAAGTTTCACCATGCGAACCCCGTAGTCTCCGAACCGGGCAACGGCGCCCCGTCCATGGAAGGAACGACCGATGCGCACCACCGTCGGCATCATCGGAGCCGGACCCGCCGGGCTCCTGCTCGCCCGGCTGCTGCACAACGCCGGCATCGACTCGGTCGTCCTGGAGAGCCGCGACCGGTCCTACGTCGAGCACCGCCAGCGCGCCGGGATCCTGGAGCAGGGCACGGTGGACGTGCTGCGCGCGGCCGGCGCCGGGGAGCGCATGGACCGCGAGGGCCTGCGTCACGACGGCATCGAGCTGCGGTTCGCGAAACAGCGCCACCGCGTGGACTTCCCCGGGCTCACCGGCGGGCGGTCCGTGACGGTCTACGCCCAGACCGAGGTCTGCAAGGACCTCATCGCCCTCCAGCTCAAGGAGGGCGGCCCGCTGCTCTTCGAAGCGGAGGCGCTGGCGGTGGAGGGCGCCGAGAGCGAGCGGCCGCGGGTGCGGTTCCGGCACCAGGGGCGGGAGGACGTGCTGGAGTGCCAGTACGTCGTCGGCTGCGACGGCTTCTGGGGGGTGGCCCGCACCGCGTTCCCCGAGTCCCTCTCCCGGGTCTTCGAGCGCACGTACCCCTACGCGTGGCTGGGCATCCTCGCCGATGTCGCCCCCTCCCACGACGAGCTGGTCTACGCCCGCCACGAGCGCGGCTTCGCCCTCCTGTCGATGCGCTCCCTGTCCGTCTCCCGCCTCTACCTCCAGGTGCCGGCCGGCACCGACGCCGAGGAGTGGAGCGACGACGCCATCTGGGACGAACTGGAGCGGCGCTTCGAGACCGGCGACGACTGGCGGCTGGAGCGCGGGCCGATCACCCAGAAGTCGGTCACACCCATGCGGTCGTACGTCCATGAGCCCATGCGGCACGGCCGGGTCTTCCTCGCCGGGGACGCCGCCCACATCGTGCCGCCGACCGGCGCCAAGGGGCTGAACCTCGCCGTCGGTGACGTCGTCACCCTCGCCCGCGCCCTCGGCCACGACAAGGAGACCGGCTCGCCCGAGCTCCTCGAGACCTACTCGGCGACCTGTCTGCGCCGCGTCTGGCAGGCCGAGCGGTTCTCGTACGACATGACGACCCTGCTCCACCGCGGCCCCGAGGACACCCCCTTCGACGCCCGGCTCCAGTTGGCCCGGCTCGGCCGGCTCGCCTCCTGCCGGGCGGCCGAGACCGACCTGGCGGAGGCGTACACGGGCTTCCCCCTGGACGCCTGAGGCATCTCCGGCCGGTTCCGGTCATGTAGCGGCTTGGTCATGGAATGAAGCCCTCCATGGCCGGGAATCAGGGGTCCGCGTAGCGTGTTGCGCAGCACGGTGGGGGAAAGATCCTCCCCAGGTACTAGGGTCAGTCTTTTGCCAATCCATTACCCTTGATGCCAAGGCCACGCAGGGTGGCCATGGAGGAGTGAAATGAGGAGCAGTAACCCGGTCTTCTCGCGACGGGGGTTCAGCCGCGACAACGGCTACGCGGGCTTCAACACCGCGCCGCAGGCCGGGTACGCACAGGGCACCCCCTACGCCGGTGGCAACCCGTACGCCCAGGGCGGCACCCCGTACGCGCAGAACCCGTACGCGCACAACCCCTACGCCCAGCAGGACGTCCAGCAGGGCGCCCCGCCGCAGGCCCCGGCCTCCACCGGCCGGATGACGATGGACGACGTCGTCATGCGCTCGGGCATGACGCTCGGCACGGTCCTCGTCGGCGCGGTCCTCGCCTGGGCACTGCTGCCGGTCTCGAGCACCAGCTACGGCCTGGCCTTCGGCTCCGCGATCGTCGCGATGGTCCTGGCGCTGATCCAGAGCTTCAAGCGCACCCCGGTGCCCGCGCTGATCCTGGGATACGCCGCCTTCGAGGGCGTCTTCCTCGGCGTGATCAGCGAGATGTACAACAGCCAGTGGAGCGGCGCCCCGTTCCAGGCGGTCCTCGGCACCATGGCGGTCTCGGCCGCGACCCTGCTGGTCTACAAGGCCGGCTGGATCCGCGTCACCGCCCGCTACGCCCGCATCGGCATGGCCATCGCCATCGCCTTCGTGCTGGTGATGGCGGTCAACCTGCTGCTGGTCGCGTTCGGCGTCGCCGGCAACGGCGGGCTGCGCAGCTTCGGTCCGCTCGGTGCGATCGTCGGCATCATCGCGATCCTGCTCGGCGCGTTCTTCCTGACCCTCGACTTCAAGCAGATCGAGGACGGCATCGCGTACGGCGCCCCGAAGAAGGAGGCCTGGCTGGCCGCCTTCGGCCTCACCCTGACGCTGGTGTGGATCTACGTCGAGATGCTGCGCCTGGTGGCGATCTTCAGCAGTAACGACTAGCCGCCGCATACGAGCCGAGAAGGGCCCCGGGGCACCGCCCCGGGGCCCTTGGTCGTGTGTGCGCGCCTAGAGAAGTTTGCGCGCGGCCCTCCTCAGGTCGTACTCATGGATCAACGCCTTCGCGTGGCCGTACGCGAGATTGTGCTCGTGGCGGAGCCAGCTGACCTTCTCCTCGAAGCGGAAGAGGGACGGGCCTTCGGCGACGGTACGCAGCCAGTCGGACACTTCACGACCGGTGCAGTGGGGGATGCGGGCGAGCATGTTGCGATGGGTCTCCTCGGAGAAGACTTGGGACATCGGCGCCTCCGGTGCGCAAAGGGGGGTTGTAGCCGGTCCTTCACGTCACCGTGCCTGAGTGTTGGCGTGTTGGCAACAGTCGGGACAGGACAGCCGATGTCAGGCGTTACGCTCACGGCGTGGTTGATACGACGCCTCTTATCCGTGCCGTGGAGCACTTCGCCGACAAGTTGAGGGCGGCGCCGCAGAGTCGGCTGCAGAGGGGGGCGGCGGCCGAGGCACTGGCGCTGGCCAGGCAGTTGGCCAACTGGGCGCAGACCGTCGAGGAGCCGGGCGGCACGGCCAGGGAGATGCCGGACGCGGGGATGTTCGCCGTGGCCGACCAAATCACCGTGGCCGGGAACGACTTGGCGGTGGTGCTGGAGAGCGACGCCGAGGTGAGGGATGCGGTGCGCTTGGTGGAGGAGGCGCAGAAGAGGGCGGGGGTCTGAGGGCGGTGCGTTGCTGGGTGCGCGGGTGCGTGGGGGTTGCTCGCGCGGGTCCCCGCGCCCCTGAGGGGCGCGGGGCTGTCAATTTGCGGCTCCGCCGCGTGGGCGCGACCGCGACGAGCCACATCGCACCCGCACCCGACGAAGCACCTGTGAATCTCAAAGAGACGCTATGACCCTGTCCGCCAGGATGTAGACGTTCTCCTCGCCGCACGCGAACGTCAGGGTGTACGCACCCGAGATTCCCGAGCCGCCCAGCAGATACGGCGTCTCACCGGCACTCAGGGCGGCAGCCAGTCGTTCCGCCGTCTCCCGGTGCCCCGGCGTCATGCACAGCGTCGTGCCGTCGGCGAAGACGTAGACGTCCAGCGTGCCCAGCGGACCGGGGCGGACGTCGGAGAGTTCGACCTGGGACTCGGCCAGCTCCTCCAGCGTCGCGACCGTGCGCTCATGGTCGTTCACCACCGGCGACTGCACCGGTACGAAGTCCGGGTGGGACGGGTGGCGGCGGCGGGCCGCGGTCAGTTCCGGGGACTCGGAGGAGGTACCCCCGGGGAAGTCGTCGGCCTCCGTCGCCGGCTCGGCGACCGGCTCCAGGCCCACGAAGTCGCTATGCCGGGGCAGGAACGGCTCCCCGTCCGCCAGGCCCAGCAGCGAAGGCGTGTCGGAGGCGTCACGCGCCTCCTGCGCGGCCCAGAAGGCCCGCGCTTCGGCCAGCTCCCGCTCGCGCTCCTCGGCCAGGGCCTCGGCCACGGCGGCCCGTATCCGCTCGGCGTCCGCGTGGCTGCGGGCGGCCGGCAGCAGCGCGCGCATGGCGGCGGCCTGGTTCTCGGCAAGCTGGGTGTGCAGCTCGGCGACCTGACGGCGCAGTTTCAGAACAGTGCGCAGGACAGCGACGCCCACGGCGCCCGTGGCGGCCGTGGTGAGCAGCAAGGCGATTGGCATGGCGCTCACTGACGTACTCCCGGTTCAAAGTCGACCCCCGACTTCCTACATCAGCTTGAAGGGTGGACTATCAAGCTGTCAGTGCGTAACGTCACGAATTGGACAGGACTTTGACCCCCGGGTTTAGTTGTACGGCGGTGTTGACCTGCGGTGATATGCCCGCAGAGCGATATAGGTCACATCCTGGGGGAGATTGGATCACAAATCGGCCCGGTGTTCGGAGTTTTCTCGAACACCGGGCCGTGGCGTCACGGTGGGTCCCGTGACGGTCACTCAGGGATTACGCGGGACCGTACGGTGGCTCAGCTCAGGCGCTCGATGACCATCGCCATGCCTTGGCCGCCGCCGACGCACATCGTCTCCAGGCCGAACTGCTTGTCGTGGAACTGGAGGGAGTTGATCAGCGTGCCGGTGATCCGGGCGCCGGTCATGCCGAAGGGGTGGCCGACGGCGATGGCGCCGCCGTTCACGTTCAGCTTCTCCAGCGGGATGCCCAGGTCGCGGTAGGAGGGGATCACCTGGGCGGCGAACGCCTCGTTGATCTCGACCAGGTCGATGTCGTCGATGGTCAGGCCGGCGCGGCGCAGGGCCTGCTGCGAGGCCTCCACCGGGCCGAGGCCCATGATCTCGGGGGAGAGGCCGGAGACACCGGTCGACACGATCCGGGCGAGCGGGGTGAGGCCGAGCTCGCGGGCCTTGGTGTCGGACATGATGATCACGGCGGCCGCGCCGTCGTTCAGCGGGCAGCAGTTGCCGGCCGTGACCAGGCCGTCGGGGCGGAAGACCGGCTTCAGGCCCGCCACGCCCTCCATGGTGACGCCGGCGCGCGGGCCGTCGTCCTTGCTGACGACCGTGCCGTCGGGGAGGGTCACCGGGGTGATCTCGCGCTCCCAGAAGCCGTTCTTGATGGCTTGCTCGGCGAGGTTCTGGGAGCGGACGCCGAACTCGTCCATCTCCTGGCGGGTGACGCCCTTCCAGCGGGCAAGGTTCTCGGCGGTCTGGCCCATCGCGATGTACGGGTCGGGGACCAGGCCGTCCTCGCGCGGGTCGTGCCAGGCGGAGCCGGTGGACTCGGCGGTGGCCGCGGTACGGGCCTGCGCCTCGGCGAAGACCGGGTTGGTGGTGTCCGGGAGGCCGTCGGAACTGCCCTTGGCGAACCGGGAGACCATCTCGACACCGGCCGAGATGAACACGTCGCCCTCGCCGGCCTTGATCGCGTGCAGCGCCATGCGGCTGGTCTGGAGGGACGAGGAACAGTAACGGGTGATCGTGCAGCCGGGGAGGTGGTCCATGCCCATCTGCACGGCGACGATCCGGCCGAGGTTGTAGCCCTGCTCGCCGCCGGGGAGGCCGCAGCCGAGCATCAGGTCGTCGATGTCCTTCGGGTCCAGGCCGGGGACCTTGGCGAGGGCGGCCTGGATGATCGTCGCGGTGAGGTCGTCGGGGCGCAGGTCCTTCAGGGAGCCCTTGACGGCGCGGCCGATCGGGGAACGGGCGGTCGAGACGATGACGGCTTCGGGCATCTCACGGCTCCATTGGCGTACGGGACGGGCAGGGTAGTTGGGAAGTTACCCGTACGTATGTCATCGGTCACCGGTGCCGGAGTGTGACACTGACCGCAATTTCTAAGCGCTTGCTTGGTCTATTCGGCCGGGCCGGCCCCGAACCTCGTCTCTTCGGAGAGGGGCTCCGGTGAGAGGGCCGGCCCGTCGACGTGGTGACGGCGGCGGCGCTTCAGCAGAGCCCACGGTCCCCGGGGTCCCGTCGGCATGGCCGCCGTGACCTCCGTGCCGGGTTCGGCCGCCGCCTCCGCGGCAGCGCGGGCGACCGGGAGGAATCCCTCGCGGCGGGTGACGTCGGGGCGCTCCTCTTCCGCCGGCCAGAGGCCGAGGGCCGCGCAGACCGTGGGGAGCACCGCCATCGCCGCGGTGGCGTATCCCTCAGCCGAGGGATGGTAGTTGTCGGGGCCGAAGAGCTCGCGGGGGTTCGCGGCGAACTCGGGGCCCAGCAGGTCGCCCAGGGACACCGTGCGGCCGCCCTGCTCCACCGTGCCGATCGTCTGGGCCGCCGCCAGCTGGCGCGACGCCCGCCGGGCCAGCCAGCGCAGCGGCTGTCGTACCGGCTCGATCGTGCCCAGGTCGGGACAGGTGCCGACCACCACCTCCGCGCCCGCCGTGCGCAGCCGGCGGACCGCTGCCGAGAGGTGACGCACCGAGCGCGTCGGCGGCATGCGGCGCGTGACGTCGTTCGCGCCGATCATGATCACGCAGACATCGGGGACGGGCGAGGCCGGGCCCAGGACCAGCGCCACCTGGCGGTCCAGGTCGTCGGACTGGGCGCCGGGGAGGGCCACGTTGCTGAATTCCACCGGGCGTTCCGCGACCGCGGCGAGACCCGACGCCACTAGCGCGCCCGGAGTCTGCGCGGCCCGGTGCACGCCCTGGCCCGCCGCCGTGGAGTCGCCGAGCATCGTCAGGCGCAGCGGAGGCTCACTGGTGCCGTACGCGTCGCCGTAGCGGCCGTCCGCCGTCGGCACCCGGCCGCCGCTGTTGCCGTTGCCCACCCGGGTCCTGGCCATCCGCACCTCGGCCAGCACCAGCCCCACCGCGGCAGCACCGACCAGCCCGATCCCGCCGCCGCCGTACGCCGCACCGGCCGCGATGCGCCGGGCCACCCGCGCCCTCGACATGCTCGTCATACGTCGCCGCCACCTCCTCGTTGCCGTACATCCACTCCTTGCCCCGTACCGGCCGTCCGTCAATCTCAACGGGGAGTGAACCTCCGGAGGAGCCGTAGGCTGGCGACACCACTTGGACCACCTCTTTTGCAATCAACCGGAGACAACGGTGCGATTCCACGACTCGATGATCAGTCTCGTCGGCAACACCCCGCTACTGAGACTCAACAGCGTCACCCAGGGCATCCAGGCCACCGTGCTCGCCAAGGTCGAGTACTTCAACCCTGGCGGTTCCGTGAAGGACCGCATCGCGCTGCGGATGATCGAGGCCGCCGAGAAGAGCGGGGAGCTCCGGCCCGGCGGGACCATTGTCGAGCCGACCAGCGGAAACACCGGCGTGGGGCTGGCGATCGTGGCTCAGCAGAAGGGGTACAAGTGCATCTTCGTGTGCCCCGACAAGGTCAGCACCGACAAGATCAACGTGCTGCGGGCGTACGGGGCCGAGGTGGTCGTCTGCCCCACCGCCGTCGATCCCGAGCACCCGGACTCGTACTACAACGTCTCCGACCGGCTGGTCCGGGAGACCCCCGGCGCCTGGAAGCCGGACCAGTACTCCAACCCGAACAACCCCCTTTCGCACTATCACTCGACCGGCCCCGAGTTGTGGGAGCAGACGGAGGGGAAGATCACTCATTTCGTGGCGGGCGTGGGGACCGGCGGCACCATCTCCGGCACCGGCCGCTATCTGAAGGACGTCAGCGACGGCCGCGTCCAGGTGATCGGCGCCGACCCCGAGGGCTCCGTGTACTCCGGCGGTTCCGGGCGGCCGTACCTCGTCGAGGGCGTCGGTGAGGACTTCTGGCCCACGGCCTACGACCGGACCGTCGCCGACGAGATCGTCGCCGTGTCCGACAAGGACTCCTTCCAGATGACCCGCCGCCTGGCCAAGGAGGAGGGCCTCCTTGTCGGCGGCTCCTGCGGGATGGCCGTTGTGGCCGCGCTGCGGGTGGCCGAGCGGCTCGGCCCGGACGACGTCGTGGTCGTACTGCTGCCGGACAGCGGCCGTGGGTACCTCAGCAAGATCTTCAACGACGAGTGGATGGCCGACTACGGCTTCCTGGAGGACGAGGGCCCCAGCGCCCGCGTCGGCGACGTGCTCAGCGACAAGGCCGGCGGCTCCATCCCCTCCCTCGTCCATATGCACCCGGAGGAGACCGTCGGGCAGGCCATCGAGGTGCTGCGCGAGTACGGCGTCTCCCAGATGCCGGTCGTCAAGCCGGGCGCCGGGCACCCGGACGTGATGGCCGCCGAGGTCGTCGGCTCGGTCGTCGAACGGGAGCTGCTCGACGCGCTGTTCAGCAAGCGGGCCTCCCTGGAGGACCCGCTGGAGAAGCACATGTGCGCGCCGCTGCCGCAGGTCGGTTCCGGCGAGCCGGTCGGCGACCTGATGAAGGTGCTGGGCGCGGCGGACGCGGCGATCGTCCTCGTCGAGGGCAAGCCGAAGGGCGTCGTCAGCCGGCAGGACCTGCTGGCCTTTCTCGCCAAGGGCGGCAAGCAGTAGCGAACGTCCGGTGAACGGGCCGTGACCCCGGGGAACTTACTGTTTCCGGCCCGAGTGGTGGACTTCGCGGAAGTGGTACGAGCGTGTCACGTCCGCGCAGCACACGCTTAACACGGGTCCGGCACATTAGTGGGTGTCGGCAGGGCGGGAGCGGCTCCCCGCCTCGGCCGGCACCGAACGTCCAAGGACCTCCGGAGCGGCTCCCGGACCTCCATGGACGCCCGGACGCGCAAGCCCGGCCCTGACCCGGCTCGCGTCCCTCGCGGGGACCGCCGTCGTCCCGCCCCCCGGTAACGGGGGTGCGGCGGTCCCCGCGCACACTCTTTTTCCGGCTGAAGCGCCGCCGCTCTCGCGGATGTGGTTGCTCGCCTCGTGGTTCCTCAATCAGTGGCCGCGGTCGTGATCGTGGTCCCTTTCAACTTCCCAGCAGCGCAAGCCGCTCCGCAGTCCGGCGACCGGGTGCTGGATGCGCTTCACGCCGTACGCGCACTCCTTGAGGTCGTGGTCCGCCCACAGCCGGCGGAAGTCCGCGCTCCTCAGGGACAGTTCGCCGATCAGCGCGGCCATGCGGGGGTCGTCGGGGTGGTGGCCCGCGTCGACACGCAGGATCGCGACGGTCTGGGCGGCGACGGCAGCCGATCGACGAATGGCAGCGCATCATCGACACCATGTGACCGGTGTGCAGCGGGTGCTGCGGGCCTTACCGGGGATCTGATGGCGGCGGCCGCCCAGGGCCGTAGCGCCGATCTCGTCAACGTGTCGTCCACCGGCGCGCACGCCGTCTTCCCGACCTGCGCGGTGTACAGCGCCACCAAGGCCGCCGGCACCCAGCTCTCGCAGGTGCTGCGCGCCGAGTTCGGGCCGCGCCATGTGCGGGTCACCAATGTGGAGCCGGGGATGACACGGACCGAGCCGGCCGACCACATCGACTCGCACGAGCTGCGGGAGCAGATGGACGGCATGCCGGGTACGACGGGCTGGCCGGCCGCCGAGGACATCGCCGACCTGGTGGGCTATGTGACGAGCCCGCCCCGGCACGTCAACCTGCGGCAGGTCGTGGTGCTGCCGACCCGGCAGGTGTGACCGGTCCGGTCAGTCCTCTCCCCGGTCGCGCCGGCCGAACAGGCCGGGGTTGAGGCGGACGGCCTGGGCCACGTTGACGCCGACGATGCCGACCCAGGTGGCCACCAGCCCCGGCAGGTGCGCGATGCCGCCGCCGATCGCCGACAGCGGGATCGCCAGCACCAGCGACACGATCCCGAAGCCGAACCGCTCGCCCCAGGAGTCGCTGCCCTTGGCACCGCGCGCACCCCGGGCCACCTGCATCTGCTGCTCGGCCAGGGTCCTGCGCAGCCGGCGCTCCACCGCGCCGTCGATACGCCGGTCGATCTTCTCCACGAAGGAGTCGGCCAGCTCCGACTCGTACTCCGGCCCCAGCTCCCTGCGGGCGTGCAGGGTGGCGTCGAGTTCCTTCTTCAGGTCGGTGTCAGGCGCGTCCGTCATGGAGCCCACGGTAGGGAGCCGGGGGCGCTCGCCGCACTGGGGTAAGCCCCCGCATTCCCCGGGGGCCCGCCCTCAGGGCAGCAGCGACACCAGCCCGCTGTCCAGGTCGAACCGGGCCGCCACCACCGACGCCCCCGCGAACGCGGGGTCCGCCCGGATCGCGTCCCGCACCCATGCCGTGTGCGCCCGCATGGTGTGCTCGGCCCAGTCGCCGGGCAGCGTCCTGGTGCGGCGGGCGGCCGGGGTGATCTCCGCGACGAGGAGTTCCAGGTGGCCGGGGACGGGCGCGCCGGTACGCAGATGGCCGAGGGTGGCGGCGACGGCCCCGCAGCGCTCGTGGCCGAGCACCACGACCAGCGGGACGCGCAGCTCCTCCACGCCGTACTGGATCGAACCGAGCACGGCCTCGTCCAGCACCTGCCCGGCCGTCCTTATGCACAGCAGGTCGCCGAGACCCTGGTCGAAGACCAGCTCGGGGACGACCCGGGAGTCGATGCAGCCGAGGACGACGGCGAACGGGTGCTGTCCGCCGGCCGCACGCGCCGGCCGGCGCGTGCGGCCGGCCGCGTACCGCCGGTTGCCGGCGAGGAGTTCGTCCAGCGCGGCGGTGGCGGTGGCGGGAGCGGGGGAGTGCGGTCGGCCGGTGCCGGCCGTCGCCGGGGTGGGGACGACGGCCAGCGCGCCGGCGGCGGTGGCGGTGGCGGTCAGAAAGGCCCTGCGGTTCGAGGCCATGACGCTTCCTCAGAGTGAACAGAGTTCAGGGGTCGTGCTGTTGACACCTCCTCACCGTAAGCACACATCTGATCACTCACCGTGCCTGTTTAAGGACATTTGGTACTTCCGTCATCAGGTCATCGATCTTGCGATACACCTTCGTGATCAGGACAGCCCGTGCTGCGCGGCGTACGCGTCCGCCACGTCTTGCGGGTCCTTCTTGTCGTTGTCCACCCGGCTGTTGAGCTGGGTGAGCTGTTCGGTGGTGAGGAGGTTGCCGAGCCGGGCGAGGGCCTTGCGGACGGTGGAGTCGGCCTTGCGGTCGGCGATCAGCGGGACGATGTGCTGGCTGGGGATCAGGTTCTTCGGGTCGCTCAGCACCACCCAGTCGTCGGCCGCGATGTCGGTGTCGGTGGTGAAGAGGTTCGCCACGTCCACGTCGCCCTTCTTCAGCGCGCCCTTGACCAGCGGCCCGTCCGAGTCCAGCGACTTGAACTCCTTGAACTCGACGCCGTACACGTCCCGCAGTCCGATCGCGCCCACCCGCCGTTTCTTCACCTCGGGCGCGGCGCCGATGACCAGCCTGCCGTTCTGCTTGGCCAGGTCGGCGAGGGAGGTCAGGCCGTACTTCCGCGCCGTCGCCCGGGTGACGACGAAGCAGTCGGAGTCGGCCGCCTGCCCGTACGGCAGCACCTGGAGGCCGCTGGGCAGGGCGATCGCCAGCGCGTTCTGCATGGTGCCCGGATCCGCCGAGGTGTCCTTCGGTTCCAGGTAGTTGAGGAGGGCACCCTGGTACTCGGGCAGCAGGTCGATGTCGCCGGCCTTGAGCGCGGGGATCACGATCTCCCGGGTGCCGAGGTTCGGGCGGACCGTCACCTTCACGCCGGCGGCCTTGAGGGCGGCCGCGTAAAGGTAGCCGAGCACCTGGTTCTCGGTGAAGTTGGAGGTGCCGATGGTGATCCCGCCCTTGCTGGAGCCGCCGCCGGCGGCCGAACCGCTCTGCTCGTTCAGCGAGGTGATGCCGCTGGAGCAGGCGGAGAGGGCGGGGACGGAGGCCGCCGCGAGGAGGCCGCCGAGGACAGTACGTCGGTTCATCGAGGGGTCCCTAGGCAGTGCGGGTGGGAGTCCCCCCGCTCGAGCGAAGGTGAAATTCCCCTTCAGAACACACGCAGGGTGACTGCATGGAAGGGACGTTTCCGCAGCTCAGAGACGCATAGCCGTTATGCAGGTTCATGATCGCAAAGTTGCTGCGGATCGAGGCGTTCCGCTGCGCAGGGTGACCGGGAACCTTTGCTGAATGGTGACTGATCCGGAGACGACCCGAGTCGTCTCCGGGTCACGACCTCCCGTTGAAGAGCTGGCTGAGGCGGCGATCAGCGACCCGAGCGCGCAGCTCCGTCGGCCACGTCTTCATCGCCTCCCGGTCCTGATCACTCAGGCCGTCCGGATGCTGGGCGATCGACTCGCCCAGCCGTCGGTTCGAGCCCGTCAGTCGTCGGCGCCGCCACCGCTCGGCGGCCTCTTCATCGCTGAGTGCCGACGTGTCACCTCCCGCATGATCGCGTTCTTGCCTGTGCGCCGTCCTGCGGTTCGCCGGGCCCTGCATGTCGGTGACGTCGCGCGCCTGCGCCGCCCTGCGGAGCTCGCCGATCAGCCGCTGGATCTCTACTCGCGCCCCCGGCTGTCCGGGATCGGCGCGGAGTTCACGAAGCCGCCGCTTGATCGCCTTCGGATCGGTCGTCTTCGGGTCCGTCTTCGTCATCGTCGTCCACCTCCTCAAGGAGATCACCGAACTCGGCTTCGATCAGGTCGAGTTCATGAATGATCAGGGCCGGGTCTTCGTCGTCGGTGTCGGCCGAGGGAGCGGGCATCGGCACCGCCACGTCGGCTTGTGCCGCACTGTCAGCCTCGTGATGAGCATCCGTGCCGGGCAGGAGCACACGGCCGCTCACGACCCGCCTGGGAGGCTCCGGCGGCATGCCGACGTCGTCACCGGCCAGCCGTGCCATCTCGTACTGCGCGTACTGCATCCCGTACTGCTCGATCAGGTGCACGGGCATCGAGCGGTCGCCTTCGAGCGCACGGGCGGCGGCCGTGACGGACGCGACGATCACGGCCAGCATGCCCGAGGCGTTCTCGTCGAGCTGCGCCGTGATCTCCAGTTCGCTCTTCACGGGCGCGTCGGCGCCGCGCAGCTTGCGGCGCGACTCGTTGATCCGGCGGTCCGTCTCGATCGCCTTGAGCCGGTCGGCCGTCGACTTCGCGGTGTAGATCTCCCGCCAGGCGACCCGGTGGAGTGCTTCGAGCTCCGCCTCCCGGTGATCGGCGTACTCCTCGGCGACGGGACCGATGTGCGCGGCGACCTCGTCGGCGATGATCTCGTGCACGCGCGTCGGGCTCAGACCGACTTCGGCCGCGATCGCGCGTTCGGTCATGCCTGCGATCTTGAGCCGGTAGATCTTCGCGTCGCGCTCTGCGAGCGCCGCCGGGTTCGGGCGCTGCTGGGGAGGTGCGGCCATGATCATGCTCGCCCTTCTGTGCTCGGTCTTAATGATCTTGCTCCGCATGCGCGGAGCGATCTTGGTCAGTCGTCGGCGTTCCAGGACGCTGGCGCTCGTTCGGGTCCGGCGGTGAACTTGTCGCCCTGCCGGGTGATCCACCGCCGCATCACGGCCTCGTGGAGTGCCGCCTCGAACAGACGGCGGTGCAGAGGGAGAAGAGCCTCCGTCAGCTCTTCTCGTGACATCGGCTTCGCGCGGGCCGCCTTGTGCAGCGTGATGGCGAGAGCGGTGCCCGCGATCGGGTCGCGGAAGACAACCAGATAGTCCTCGATCCCGCCGTACTTGCCGACCGGCATGGTGAACGGCGCCGCTTCCCCGTTCTCCACCACGGGCGAGAGATGCGTCCCTCCGTCGGCTGTCTCGGTCTCCTTCCATGCGATCACGGCCGCTGCACTCTCGTCGGCGGTGTCCCGGTCCTCGTCGACGCTGACGAGAAACCAGCCTGGCTGTGCGGGAATGATCATGATTCCTTCTCTCTTATTGATCTTGTTCGTGTGGTGCTTCGAGGGCGGTTTGATCTTCTGATCCACCGCCCCACCCGCGTACAGGTGATTCAGGCGTCTGACCTGGTACTTCGGGTGCTGGTGGCGGGGTGGTGGTGGTGGTGCACCACTACGTGTTGCACCACCACCACTCACCCACCGCCCACCGGTGATTCAAACCACCGGTGAATCACCCTGAATCACTTGAATCACCCGCCTTCGAGCAGTCGGCCGGACGACCGCAGGGAGGGTCACAGACGAAGTGCCGGATCATCCGGTTGGGGCCGTGGGCGGTGTGGACCTCTCCGCTGCTCACAAGATCTTCGAGAGCTTTCCGGATCTTGTTGTCGGGCACCTCGGGAAGGCCCGCCAGGATCTTGTTCACGCCGAGTCCCGGGTTGCTCTTGATGAAGTCCCTGACCGGGTCGCGACCGGCGGTGACCCGGTGAAGCGCACGGCTCCCGCCGACGAGGGTGAGCGTCCGGGTCTCCGCACTGAACTCCAGCCGGGATTCCGGGACATGGACGTCACGCCCGTACGCAGAGAAGAACCGGGGGCCCTCCTCGATCTCGCGATCACGGCTGTCGCGGTCATACGTGATCCGCCATTCGGCGTCCGGCCAGTCCCGGAGCTGTGACGCTCCGCGCGGTCGCTCCGGGCCGTGCCCCATGTGGACGGCCAGCGCCGTGTTCGGCACGTCGGCCTCGCGGATCAGCGCGTTCACGGCTTGCAGGAAGACGTTCACGTCCTCGGGGCTCTCGCTCATGCCCAGCGCACCGAGGAACGGCCCGAGGCAGTCGAGCACGAGGTAGGACACCCCGCCGGGAAGATCCCGGAGCTGACTCACCCACCAGGCCCGGCAGGCGGGATCCATGATGTTGAACGACGCTGCCTGCCCCCTGAGCGGCCAGAGGCTGACCCGGTCGATGCGCTTGATCCCGAGATCCCGGTACCAGCGCTGGAGCTGGTCCTCGGACATCTCGTTGTCGATCACGACGATGGTGCCGGGCACGTCTGCGACCGCGTGGCAGCCCAGGAAGCCGTTCCCGAGGGCCGGGTCGAAGGGCTCTTCCCCGGCGTCCGCCAGTGACCGCACGAGGTTGCCGACGAAGGTCGTCTTGCCCGCCTTGCGTGCGGCGGCCAGGACAATCTTCCCGCCGGTCGGCTGGAGACCGGCTACGCGCTCGTGTGCGTCGTTCTCCGGGCGTGCCAGCAGGTCGGTGAGGGATACGACCTGCGGGAGGTCCGGCGCCGTCTGAGCGGCCTCGTGCGCGGCCAGGATGCGACGAGCCTGCCCGTCGGCCCACCGCCGGGCCAGCGCCGCATTCAGCGCCTGCCGGGCGAGCGCGTACATACTGCCCTTCACATCAGGCATGTCCGAGATCTCGGCCTGGTACCTGACGAGCAGCGCGTCGAACTCCTTCCGGGCCTCGGTCTCAGCGACCGGCGGCGTCGTGTCCGGCACAGCGGGCGCCGTCTTCTCGGCCTTGCCCGAGTTCACCCCCGCTTCGAGAGCAGCTCGGAACCTGGCCTCCTCCTCGGCGGTGGGAGCCACGCTGATCGAATACGGGTCCTCGGAGATCTCCAGCGGGTGGCCGCTCTCGATGTGAGTCGTGAGCGCCATCGCGCCGTAGGCGTGCAGGACGTGAGCGGTGATGCCCGCCTCGGTCAGCGTTGCTTCGAGCGCGCGGGCGCGGGTGCGGCTTCCCTCGTCGCGGTGCTGGAAGATCCCGACCTCACGGCCGCGAAGTGACTCCACGAAGCCGTTGGTCTCCCAGTCGCCGGGGATGACGGCGACGGCCCGCCCGGGGTCGGCGTTCGTCACCGCTTCGAGCTCGTATTCGTCGTGAACCAGCCAGATATCGGTGTTCACGATCTGCCCGGCTCCGTCGGCCGGACCGTTCAGGAAGTCGTCGGCAGCGCTCATGACGCACCCTCCAGCACCTCGGAGAGAATGGCGGTGATCATCGTCTCGGGGGCGACGCCCGCACTCCGGGCGGCCCTTTCGAGGCGCTGCCGGAGCGAGCCACAGATCCAGATCTCGAATTCGCCGCACGGCTGCACGTAGCCGTGGTCTTCGAAGAAGAACGGCCCCGCATTTACCGGTGTCGACTGGACGAAGTCCCATTCACGCGCGGTACCCTGGGAAGTGACGTTGGACGCGTCGTTCTCGGGAGAGCCGCCCTTGCCCAGGGGGCGGCTTTTCTCATGCTCGCTCACTGCGATCCGCCCCCGAACAGCCTGGCGAGCTCCTGCGCTGTCTCCGGCGGAAGCGGTGCGGTCCGGTTCGGGGTGTTGCGGACGATGACGCCCGCGAGCCGGTCGCGCTCTTCGAGTGAGAGGCTCTCGGCTGCCTCTTCGAGCTTCGTGATCAGGCGGCTCGGTGCATCGAGATGGGCGCGGGACTTGGCGGCGCCGTTGGCCAGACGAGCCCGGCCTTCAGGGCTCAGGTTGTACGGGCGACGTGACACAGGAGATCAGCCTTCTCGGGCTCCCCGCACGGTGGCGGGCGTTCTCTCCTGAACGAAGCCCGGCATATCCGATGCCGTCTGACTCAAATGTTAGTTGATAATTCCCGGCTTAGCGATCTCAAAAGATCAGCACTGAGGCCGGCCGTCACATAGTTTCGGCCCTTATCTCAAAGAATCTGAATTCCAGAGAAGCGAAAAGGCCGGGGGAGGTTGCCCGGCCTTTTCTTGGTGAAGATCAGTCACCCGAGTTCAGTGTACGCTCCTTTATAAAGCTCATCTGACGGGCAGTTAGATTTAATCGGGGCGAAGAAATGAATGAATTCATCACCGTCTATCAGGCGGCCTGGGCGCTGGGTGTCTCGAAGCCGACCGCGTACGGGCTGATACGAACCGGCACGCTCACCGCGTCCGCCGGGCCGCGCGGTCAGCTCGTGTCCCGCAGCGAGGTGCTCACCGTCGCGACGGCGCGCCGGGTGGAGGCCGTCCGCAGGCACCGCGACCTCACCGCCTTCGCCCGCTCGATCAGGGCGACGATCCAGCCGCCGGAGCCCGAGCCGGTCGTTCTCAGCGACGGCCGCGAGTGGCGCGACCCGGAGGACATGGCCCGGTACCTGACCACCCCGAGCGGCCGTGACGTCCTGTACCGGCTCGACCCGGACGCGGTCGCCGTCTTCGGACCGGCCGTCATCCACACGCTCGCGGATCTCAAGTCGCTGAAGGCCGCAGGGGCTTGCCCCTGGTGCTGGGCCCGTGATCTCGCGGCCGTGCGCGGCGGCGTCAGCCCGTCCGACAACGAGGCAACGCGCGTCCTGCTCGGTGAGCCCTGCTCGAAGGACCGCGCCGAGTGGAGCGGGAACCGTGATCAGATCCGGAAGCTGTGGACCGACGCGAAGGCCGACGATCTCAAGCGCCGCGACGCTGCCGCGAAGGACGCCCGGCGGCGGGAAGTCGAGGCTGCCCGCGCCGACGCCGACCGGGCGACTGCTCGACTGTCGCAGGCGATCACAGCCGGGGGTTTCAACCCCACGGCGGAGAGCACGCGCTTCCGGCGGCAGGCGAAGATCGAGCGGGAGCGCGGCCGGGAAGATCTCGCCCGGCATCTGGAGTCCCGCGCAGCGAAGTTCGAGCGGAGCGAGTCATGACCCCGGAGGAAGCCCTCGCCGCGCAGGCACGCGCCGGACTGATGGAACTCGCCGACCTGCACGCGCGGGCCGTGGCCGAGTACGTCTCCACGGTGAAGGAGCTGCACGGCATCGATCTCGCCGTGCCCTCGATGCTCATGGACTACGGCCGCGACGAGTGGCGCAGGATGATCACCCGGGCAGAGCACATGGTCGAGGCGGACAAGATTCTCCAGGGTGCCGAGTGGACCGCCGGTCACACCGTCGGCGATCACATCCGGCACATCCGCGAGTGGGACGACGGCGAAGAGATCACCAACCGGGTCGCCTTCCATCTCGCCGCCGCGCGGGGGTGGTGAGCATGAGGGTCTATCAGCGATCACGAGACGTAAGGTCCGACCGGAAGCAGCCGCTCGCCGCGAGGGTCGCGAAGTACCTGCGCGACCGCCGGGGTTCCGGCCTGGCGACCGGCGCGACGGTGGACATGATCGGCACCGCCCTCCGGGTGACCGACCGGCGGGCCATTCGCGAGGCCCTCGAACTGCTTGTGGCGAAGGGCCTCGCGAGCGTCGACCACGGCCCGCAGGGGCTCGCCGACCAGAGGCGGCCCGACACGTGGTCGTGGAAGTCATGAACGGCAGCCTCCGGCACGGCAACGCCGATCACATGCTGCACCAGACCCACCGCGCCCGGCTGCTCGCGCTGATCGCAGCGCAGCCCGGCCGGACACTCGAAGAGCACGAGACGTCGGCCGAGAAGGTGACTGATCGTCTCCTGATCCGGAACGGCCTGCCGACGCTGCTGAGCGGACGTCAGATCAGGCGCGACGAGGACGGCCGTCTCTGGCCGCTCGCATAGCTATGCGAGCACGCAGGGCCACGACCGGCAGATCTACCCGCACGTAGGGCGACGGAAGCCACCAGCGCTCGCCTGGCGGCCCCCCAGGGGCTCCCCGGTACTGGGGTGCTCCGAACGCCTGGGAGCCGTTTCCGCAGACCAGAGCTTGATCGTTACCAGCCGGCGAACGATCTTCGCCAGCCGACTGCATGACTGCATAGACAGCGGCGGACCCGCCGGATGAGAGCCGACGGGCCGCCTAGGAAATCGATCACGAAGGGATCGACTCCATGATCGGCACCATAGCGTTTCTGCTCGCGCTGGCCGCCCTCTTCGGCGGATGGCTCTACCTCCGCATGAAGTGGCGGATCTTCGTCAAGGAGCGTCAGTCCCGGCGGGCGATCATCGGGCACGCCAGGGCGAAGGCGAAGGACGAGAACGCCCGGACGATCTCCCAGCGGCTTCACGATCACCTGCCGGACCGGATCGTCCTCCGTCTGATGAGGCACCGCCCGCAGCGGCGCGGACGCCGGATCCGGATCGCCCGGCGCGGACTGTTCGTCGGCCGCGCAGTCCGGATCAATCCGGATCAGCACATCCTCGCCGTCGGCATGACCGGATCCGGGAAGTCGAGCACGATCCGGGTGCTCGCCGACTGGGCGAAGCGACGCCCCGACTGGGTGATCGAGATCTGGGACGGCAAGTTCGGCGCGACCGGCGCCCCGTACCTGGCGCACGCCCGGGTGTACGAGTCGCTGCCCGAGATCGAAGAGCGTCTCGCCGACCTTGTCGGCAGGGAGTTCCCGGCCCGCGCAAAGATGTCCGACCGGCCGCACCGCGCGATCGTGATCGACGAGTCCCGGATCTTCAACGAGCTGTCGGCGACCGGCATGCGGCACCTGATCACCGTCGTCCAGGAGGGGCGGGAACTCGGCGTCCACGTCTGGGCGGGGCTCCAGGACCCGAAGACGTCCAGCGTCCCCAGCGAGGTGCGTGATCAGTTCACCTGCCGACTGGTGCACATGCTCCAGACGGCGGAGGCCAACCAGGTCGCGCTCAAGGAGCTCGCCACCGCCGGGTACAGCGCCCACAAGCTCGACCGCGCCGGGCAGATGCTTGTGCACGAGAAGGGGCGCCAGCACCCGGCACGGCCCCTGTTCGCGCTGTGGCTGTCCCCGGCCGCGCTCGCGGCGACGCCGGGGCGTGTGTGCCTGACCAAGGTCCCCGCACGGCCGGGCGTTGCCGTTGCCCGGATCGGCTCCACGTCTTCTACCAGGGGGAACAGGCACGCAACGGCAACGGCAACACCCCCCGTCGACGACTTCGCGGAGGCGATCGAGCGCGCCCTCCTGGGCGGGGCTGCGGGCCCCCGGGCGCTGGCCCGCAGTCTCGACCGCAACCCCGGGAGCGTGCTGCGCAAGCTGACCCGGATGACCGAACAGGGCGTGATCACACGCACGCCTGAAGGCACGTACGCGATCACCGACGCACCGAAGGAGCAGGACCGATGAGGATCAAGACCGTCCGCACGACGGTGCCCACCGAAGTCACCCGGGACGGCGAGACGTTCACGGTCAACAAGCGCGTGGACCGTCAGGTGATCTCCGTGTTCGACGTGCACCGCGCCGTCCGGCGGGCGGTCACGGCCGCGACCGTGCTCGTGGTCGGCATCGCCCTGGTGTGGTCCGTGACGAGCATCGGCGCCCTGCTGGGGCTCGCCGCGCCGGTCTGGGTCGCCTACCTCGCGGCAGGTGCGTTCGATCTCTCCTGGGCGGTCATGATGGCCGCCGAGTGGACCATGCAGTACGACGACCGGGCGAAGATCCCCCGCACCGCCGGGTGGATCGCGCTGGCCGTCTCGATGACGGCGATCGCTACCGAGGGGCGGCTTCACGCCGGGCTCTGGATCGGGATCATCGGTGCCCTGATCAGCCTGCTCGCGAAGGGGCTGTGGACGGTCATGATGATGATCACGGCCCGCCCGCTGTCGGACGAGAGCTACCAGATCGTCCAGCAGAAGCGGAGCCGTGCGGGCGAAGAGCTCGCGCTCACTCAGGTCGACCGCGAGCTGATCCGGATCCGGCAGGAGACCGCCGCGCTGAGGGAATCCGGATCGCTCACGGCCGTCGCCTGGGACGCGGAGGGGATCACCCGCAAGGCGCTGGCCGAGACCCTCGCCGACGCGATCGACGAGGGGGCGGAATCCGGATCCGGATCACAGCGGCCGGATCGCTTCGCGCCGCAGGCGGATCAGTCCGGATCCGGATCCCGGGCGGATCCGGTCCGGTCCGTCGATCCGGATCGCTCCGCGCCGCAGGCGGATCGCTCCGCCCCGGCCGTCGAGCACTTCGTGCCGCGATCCGGATCGATCAAGGAGCTCGTGCAGAGCGTCATGGCGGACGGGATCACCGACCCGGCGGCCGTCGTCGACGAAGTCCGGGCCGACCGGCCGGACGCGAACCCGGAGACGATCAAGCGCATGGTCCGGCTGCACCGCGTCAACGGGAGCTCGTGAGCGCTCGTCTGGCGGCCTGTCAGCCGCCGGGCAGTGACTCGTGCCGGGAACCCACCCAGGGGCCGGGAGACATAGATCTCCCGGCCCCTCGGGCGTGCTGCGCCGACTGCGCGGGCTCCTCGAAGATGAGCGCATGACGACCGCTCGCGCCCTCACCGTCCGCCAGCCCTGGGCGGCGTTGATCGCCGCCGGACTGAAGCCGGTTGAGAACCGGTCATGGGCACTGCCCGCCTCCTTCGCTGGCCCGCTGCTGATCCACGCCGGGACGAAGAACGACGCCGACGGCTGGCGGGCACCCGGCGTCCGCGAAGCGCTCGAAGGCTGGCCGGTCACGTACGGCGCGATCGTCGCCGTCGTCGACAGGGTGACGTGCCACCTGGGCGAGGGGTGCTGTGCCGACCGGTGGGGCGAGCACGGCGCCTTTCACTGGGTGCTCGAAGACGTCCGGAGGCTCCCTGAGCCGATCAGGGCGACGGGACGACTGAGCCTCTGGCGGCCGGAGCCGGAAGCCGTGGTTGCGGCTCTGGCGGCTCCGCAGGGTGCCGGGCGATAACTCGTACCGGGGAGCGGGGGCGGTGCCGCCAGGCGCCAACGTGGCAGCGCCTCGCATGCATTGGGCGAGGGACGTCAGCCCCGGGTGCGATGCCACAAGGGAGATAGTTCCTCCGGTCGGAGGAACGGCCGGCACTAGATGCAGGGTCAGTCCCGAACCGGTTCGGGTCTAGGCGGGAGCGTGCTGCGCGAGCAGATCACGGACCTGGGGCACCTCGTCGAAGTCGGCCAGCCGGGCGAGCACGACGCGCCCCCGCTCGGAGGTGCGATCAGAGGCGACGTCCGCTGAGAGCTCGAACATGCGGGACGCCGTGTCGGCGGCCTCCTCGGGCTCGTTCGCGTCGGCGTAGGCCACGGCCAGCCACGAGAGGTACAGCGCCAACTCCCTTGCGTGGGTCGCGTCGTAGCGCTCCAGCACGCGGGACAGCAGGGGCACGGCCCGCAGCGGGCGCCGGAGCTCGGTGAAGACACGGGCGTCCATCACTTCGAGCTCCTCGCGGCTGACCCAGTACGCCCAGACGGGAGCCTCGCGGCCGTCTGCGGCGGTGAGCGCCTCGTGTGCTTCCCCCAGGGCGGTGATCGCGTCCTGTGCGTGGGCACGGCCCGCCTTGGCGTTCGCCCAGGCGACGCGATCGAAGAACAGCGCCCGCGTCGCCGGAGGCGCGTCCGGCCCGGCCTCGGTGAGTGCAGCCTTCGCGAGATCGAGCCCTTCCAACTCCCGTCCCGTGTTGCTGAGCTGATAGGCCAGCGACCCGGCGAGGTTCGCGACCAGGGTCGGATCACCGCCCTGCCGGGCGGCCGAGATCCCCAGCCGGTAGGCGTGCTCGGCTTCGTCGTGACGTCCGGCGTCGGAAGCGATCCACCCGGCGATCTGGGAGAGCTCCCCGATCTGCACGAGCAGACCCCGGCCGGTGGCGTCGTCGTACGACGCCTCGCGGTAGAGCGTGACCGCCTTCGTGAGCTCCCTGAAGGCGGGCGCGATCAGGTCGCCCCCGGCGAGGAGATCATCAGCCAGCCGCAGGCCGTGGACACGGCCCGCGAGCGAGGCGACCTGAGAGCTCCCGATCCGGCGGCCGTGAGCGTCCGTCAGGGGCGTGAGGGGATCACCGTCCGGCAGGAGGTCGGCGAGGGTCGCGAACGCGCCCGAGAGCTGGCCCCCGGCCTCGCCCCGGGCATAGGCGGCGGCACGCTCCAAGTCGTCGAGCGGGACACCGAGCACGGCCGACAGGGCTGCCAGCCAGGCGTCAGGGACGCGGCGCCCCTGCTCCCATCGGCCGACTTCGTTGCGGGTGACCGAGGCGACTCCCGAGAGGGCGCACAGCCGTGCGGCGAGCTCGCGCTGAGACAGGCCCGCGTCACGGCGCAGCCTGGCGAGATACGCGCCGAACGCCCGGCGCCGTCCGCTGATTGCTTCGCTGCCACTGCCTTGAGTTGCTGGCCCCCTCATGTGCTCATTCTGGCCCCCCTGCTGGCCCCCTGCCGGGCTCCTGCACAGATCCGCTCCGAAGGGTGTGCTGTGAGCGCAAGGACCCCGGCGAGGTGGTGAGACCTCCCGGGGCGTGGCCGACGCTTCGAGGGAGCGACGACATGGCAACTTCTACCACTGGCCAACCGGCCGAGACAGAGCAGGTTGAGGCACTCCCGCTGGACATCCCCACCATGCGCGCCACTGCGCGCCGGTTGCTGGCAGCGGACGCCGGAGAGCCCGCCGCCGACGAGGTGCCGGTACTGCTCAGCACCCTGCGCGGACACCTCGAACTGATCGTCCCGGTAGTGGAGCGGTGCGCCGCGTTCAAGCCGGACGACGACCAGCGATGGATGGCCCCGGTGAACTGCGCGATCATCGCCGCCGCCGACACGCGCCGGGCGATGAGTGCGGAGATCCACCCCGGCGCGGATGCGGCGGTGAGGCATGCGCGTCGTCTCGCCCGGCGCCTGAACGCGATGTGTGATCACTTCGAGACGCTGATCAGTGATCCTATCGGGCCGGACGATGGGTCGTCCCGATAGGGTCGCCTGCGCAGCACGAAGCCCCGGCCGCTTTCCTCGGCCGGGGCTTCGCTGTGTGTGCGGGTGCGTCAGTCGCGGGTGATGCTCGTGACCGTCAGCTCTGACTCTTGATCGGCCAGCCACTTCGTCACGCGCTGGTGTGCGCGCTGCTCGGACGGGGCCGTGACCTTGACCGTCTTCCCGTTGCTGAGGGTCGCGGTGAAGCTGATCATCCTCTGCGGCTGGTAGCGCATGATCACACCTCCGCCGGAGTCTCGGTCACGGCCCACTTGATCCTGTCGGCCGCGCAGCGGATGCGGTCGCTGGCCGACTCGGTGCCCCCGGCGCGGTTGATGCGCACCTCGCCCAGGGCGTCAGGGGCGAGCAGCAGGGCGGCGATCTTGCGCCGGACGTCGGCAGGCTTGGCCTTCCAGCGAGCGGCGACGTCGGGGCCGTAGTCGAAGAGCCCGGCCAGCTCGGACGGGCGCGGGGTCAGTTCGGTCTCGCGGGCTTCGAGTGCGGTGATCTCGCCCTCCAGCTTGTCGATCTTCTTCGCGATCATGCGCAGTTCAGCGGGCGTCTCGGGGTCCTCGTCCTCGAATGCCGCCAACTGCGCCCCCTTGACTGCGAGTTGGGCGCGCACCGCGTCGAGTTCGCCGCTGTCGCCGGGCGTGATCGCCTCGTACACCTCGGGGCGTGCCAGGTAGGTGGTGATCTCCGCGTTGAGGACGTCGTCCACGGGCGCCTTGGCGATCGAGACACAGCCCTTCAGGCGGCAGATGTACCGGGACTCGCGACTGTTCTCCGAGACGCGGAGCGGGCCGCCGCATTCCCCGCAGCGGATCGTCTGCGTGAAGGCGTGCTGGCCGGTGCCGGGGCGAGAGCTCACGCTCTTGCGGCTCCCGTCGGCGAGGATCACGCCGACCTCTGCGAAGAGCGCGACGAACTGGTCAGGCGTCATCGGGCTGTTCGTGAAGTCTGCGATCACGGGCCAGGACGCGGGCAGTTCGGTGATCACGTCGCCGACCTTGTGGATGCGGATGGCGACGTACGCCTTGCGGGTGCAGATCGAGCGCAGGTGCTGAGCGCTGTGCGTGCCGCCGGACTTGTTGAGGATGCCGCGCTCTGCCCAGTCGCGGGCGATCGACAGGAAGGAGTGACCGGCCTTGACGCGCTGGAAGAGTTCGATCACCAGCGGTGCCGTCTCGGGGTCCGGCTGCTGGCCGACCGGCCGCATGGCGGTCCTGCCGTTGACCTTCGTCATCGCGTACTCACGCTTGTAGCCGAAGGGGATCTGGCCTTGCGGCTTCGCGCCGCTGTCGTGGTTGAGGTTCGCGTTCAACGCCCTGATCACCCGCTTACTGGTCTCGGCTGAGGCCCTCATCGCCTTCACGGCCTCGTCGATGAGGTCTGCGTAGTCTCGCGGGTCGCGAGGGTCGAAGAGCGGGTTGCGGTGCTGGGTCGTGATGAAGATCTTCACGCCCCGGTCCCGGCACGCGTCGGCAACCTTGATCCACTCGCGCGGCTGGCGAGAGGCGCGGCTGTTCTCCCACATCACGAGCACGTCGGCGCCGAAGTCGCCCGACTCCAGGTCGGCGATGAGCTGGCCGAACCCGTCCCTGATCTTTTTCTTCGCGTAGTCGCTGGCACTGCCGACGTCCCGGTACGAGTCGCCGACGAGCGCGATGCCGTGGCGGGCGGTGGCTTCGGCGTTCTCGTCGTGCTGCTCTTCGTTCGAGCGCTCCTCACCGCTGTGGTCCTGCGACACACGCAGGATCTCGCGGCCGGTCAGCGTGTCGGTCATCGTCGTCATGATCAGTCCCTCCCCTGTCGAACTCACTCACTGCGAGTGTGCAGGAGGCGTGTTCTAAAGGGGAATTTCACGAAGCCGAGAGTGGGGGAGGAAGAGGAAGCGCTGGAGGCTGCTGAGGAGCAGGTCCAGGACGATGGCGACGACCGCGACCAGTACCGCGCCGCCGAGCACCTGGACGAGGTCGCGCTGGGCGAGTCCGTCGAAGACGTAGCGGCCGAGGCCGCCGAAGGAGACGTATGCGGCGATGGTCGCGGTGGCCACGACCTGGATGAGCGCCAGCCGCAGGCCCGTCATGATCAGGGGGAGCGCCAGCGGCAACTCGACCTGGAACAGCACCTGGTGGCCGCGCATGCCCTGGCCGCGGGCCGCGTCGCGGACGTCCGGGTCGACGGCCGTCATCCCGGCGTAGGTATTGGTGACGATCGCCGGGACCGCGAGGGCGACCAGCGCCACGTACACCGGCAGCATCGACAGACCGCCGGCCAGGAAGACCAGGACGACCAGGCCGACGGTGGGCAGCGCGCGGCCGAAGGACGCCAGGTTGATGGCGACGAACGCGCCCTTGCCGGTGTGGCCGATCAGCAGACCGATCGGGAGGCCGATCGCGGCGGCGATCAGGGTCGCCAGGAGCGAGTACTGGAGGTGCTCGGCGAGCCGGTGGGCGATACCGTCCGGGCCGGCCCACTGGGCTCCGCTGGTCAGCCAGGTGCCGAGGTTCTTGAACAGTTCGTACATCTCAGGCTCGCCTCCTGCGCCACGGGGTGAGGACGTACTGGAGGGCCACCAGCAGGGCGTCGGCGACCACAGCGAGCAGGATCGTGAGCACCACGCCCACGATCACCGGGGTCGGGAAGTCGCGCTGGAAGCCGTCGGTGAAGAGCTGGCCGAGGCCGCCGTCGCCGATGTAGGTGGCGACACTCACCAGCGAGATGGACATGACCGTGGCGATGCGGACGCCCGCCATGATCACGGGGAGGGCCAGCGGGAACTCGACCGTGAGGAGCGTGCGCAGCGGGCGGGTGCCCATCGCCTTGGCCGCCTCCTTGGTCTTCGCGGGGACCGAGTCCAGTCCCTCGACCGTGTTCCGCAGCAGCACGACGAGCGTGTAGACGGTCAGGCCGATGACCGTGGTGGTGCGGGTCAGGCCGCTGATCGGCAGCAGCAGGACGAAGATCGCGATCGACGGGATGGTGAAGAGCACGTTCGAGACGCCGAGCAGGAAGCCGCGCAGCGGGCGGACCCGGTGGGCGAGCACGGCGAGCGGGAGCGAGATCAGCAGCCCGAAGAGGACGGCGGTCGTCGCGGCCTGCAGGTGGGAGAGGGTGAGGCTGATGAGGTCGTCGGTGTGGTCGGCTGTCCACGACCAGTCGATGCTCATGCGGCCACCACCCGGGCCTCGGTGTGGGCCTGGCCGGCGTGCGCGTGGATGTCGTCGCGGGACGAGACGCCGGTGAGGACTCCTTGGGAGTCGACCCGGGCTATCAGCCCGCTCGGCGAGGCGATCGACTCGTTGAGGGCCGCCAGCAGGGAGTCGTCGTCCTTGAGCGGCCGCAGGGGGAGTTCGGCGTCCTTCGACGCCCAGTGCAGGGGCCTGTCCGCCGCGTCGCGTACGAGGGTCCAGGCTCCGCCCTCCGGGGGCGGCCCCTGCGGGACCTCGGCGAGGGTCTTCAGCGAGAGCAGCTTCAGCCCGCGCTCGGCGCCCAGGAAGTCGGCCACGAAGTCGTCGGCCGGACGGGCCAGGAGCTCTGCGGGCGGGGCGCACTGGACGAGATGGCCGCCGGTGCGGAAGACGGCGATACGGTCGCCGAGCCGGACCGCCTCGTCGATGTCGTGCGTGACGAAGACGATCGTCTTGCTCAACTCCTTCTGGAGTCTGAGCAGTTCGTCCTGGAGCTGGGCGCGGACGACCGGGTCGACCGCGCCGAACGGTTCGTCCATCAGCAGCACCGGCGGGTCGGCGGCGAGCGCGCGGGCCACGCCGACGCGCTGCTGCTGGCCGCCGGAGAGCTGGTGCGGGTAGCGCTTGCCGGAGTCGGCGGCGAGGCCCACGGTCTGAAGGAGTTCGGCGGCGCGGGCGCGGGCCTTCTTCCGGTTCCAGCCGAGCAGCAGCGGGACGGTGGCGATGTTGTCCAGCACCGTGCGGTGCGGGAAGAGTCCGGACTGCTGGATGACGTACCCGATGGAACGGCGCAGCTCGGCGGCGTCCTGCTCGAGGACGTCCTTGCCGCCGACCTTGATGGTGCCGGAGGTCGGGTCGACCATCCGGTTGATCATCCGCAGGGTGGTGGTCTTGCCGCAGCCGGAGGAGCCGACCAGGACGGTCACCCCGCCCTCCGGCATCCGCAGGGAGAGATCATGGACTGCTGTCGTGCCGTTGGGGAAGCGCTTGTGGACCGCGTCGAACTGGATCATGAGATGTCCCTTGCCCGGCTGTATAACGTCATGCAGAGTTCTTGGTAGGTGAATAGCTTGTCAACGGTCTGGCGTTAATCCGAGGTAACGGAGACCGCAACGCAAGATCGGGTGTCCCGATTGAGGGGAGTTTGCGCGTGTTGTCGTCTCGTATCGTGGACACACTCGGAATGACACATTCCGGCCTGGTGATCCTCGACGGCGTCGGAATGGGCGTCGAGGATGTCGTTCACCTCGCCGACGGCACCGCCAGGCCGGTCCCCGGCACGGACGCCATGCGGCGCGCGGAGGAGTCCTGGAACGCCGCCCGGCAGATCGCCGCGACCGGCCGCGTCTACGGCCGTTCGACCGGCGTCGGCGCCAACCGGAACGAGGACGTGCCCACCGAGGCGGCCGCCGGACACGGGCTGCGGCTGCTGCGCAGCCACGCCGGGGCGATCGGCGAGGAACTGCCCGCCCGGCAGGTGCGCGCGATGCTCGCGGTACGGGCGAACCAGCTGCTGGCGGGCGGCGCCGGACTGCGGCCCAGTGTGATCACCGCGCTGTGCGGGGCACTGGAGACGGGCGCCCATCCGGTCGTCAACGAGTTCGGCTCGGTCGGCACCGGCGACATCGCCGCGCTCGCGCAGATGGGGCTGGCGCTGGCCGGGGAACACCCCTGGCGGGGCGACAAGGCTCCGGATCCCCAGCCCCTCGACAACAACGACGCCCTCGCCCTGATCAGCAGCAACGCCCTCACCCTCGGTCAGTCGGCGCTCGCCCTGCACGAGTTGCGCGGGCTGATCGAGGCCACCCAGGTCGTGGCGGCCCTGTCGCTGCTCGCCGTCGACGGCTCGCACGAGGCCTACGCGGCCCCGGTGCACGCGGCCCGCCCGCACCGGGGCAGTGTCGAAGTCGCCCGCCGGATGCGGGAGCTGATCGGCGCCGCCGACCGGCCGACCCCGCCGCTCGGCCGTATCCAGGACCCGTACGGCTTCCGCTGCCTGCCGCAGATCCACGGCCCCGCGCTCGACGCCGCCGACGCGCTGGAGCAGGTTCTGGCCGTCGAGATCAACGCGGCCGCCGAGAACCCCCTCATCTCAGCCGAGGACCTCGCCGCCTACCACCACGGCGGCTTCTACCAGGCCCAACTCGCCCTTGCCCTCGACCACTTCAGGCTCGCCGTCACCCAGGTCGCCCGGCTGTCCACCTCCCGGCTGTCCTCCCTCAACGAGCCCGCCTTCACCCGGCTGCGGCCCTTCCTCGCCGACCAGGAGCCCGCCTCCTCCGGCGTGATGATCCTGGAGTACGCCGCCGGCGCCGCCCTGGGCGATCTGCGCGCGTTCTCCGCGCCCGCCTCCCTCGGGCACGCTGTACTCTCCCGAGGCGTCGAGGAGCAGGCCAGTTTCGCCTCGCTAGCCGCCCGTCAAACGCTGCGCGCCTGCCGTGCGTACCGTCTGGTGGCCGGCTGCGAACTCGTCGCCGCCGTACGGGCTTTGCGTCAGCGCGGGCTTCGGCCCGAACCCGGGCTCGGGGCCGGCAGGGCGCTGGAGTTCGCGGAGGCGGCGCTGGAGGCGGAGGCGGCCGACCGGCCGCTCACGGACGACGTCACGGCGGCGGCCGGGCTGCTCGACAGGTTCACGGACATCTGGAGGGGGAGCACGTCATGAACGTGACCGACAGCCCTGCGACTCGGTTGCAGGCGCTCTTCGAGGGGCACCGGCTCACACCGACCCAGCGGCGCATCGCGCACAGCATGGTGCGGCGCGCCGCCGACGTGCCCTTCCTGTCCAGCGTGGAGCTGGCCGAACTGGCCGGGGTCAGCCAGCCCTCCGTGACACGGTTCGCGGTCGCCCTCGGCTTCGACGGCTACCCGGCGCTGCGCAAGCACCTGCGCGAGGTGGTGCCCGCCGAACAGGCGGTCGGCAACGGGTCGTACAACGAGTACCAGCAGGCCGTCGAGGCCGAGATCGAGAACCTGCGGCACCTCGCCGAGGTGCTCGCCGACCCCCGCCCGGTGCAGCAGGCCGGCCGGGTGCTGGCCGCCTCCCGGCCGCTGCCGGTGCTCGGGCTGCGTGCCGCCGCCTCGCAGGCGTACGGCTTCGCCTACTTCGCCGCCAAGGTCCACCCGGACGTCCGGCTGCTCAACGAGGGCGGCACGATGATCCACGACCGCATCGACGCGGCCGTACGGGCGGGTGCCTCGGCGCTGCTGTGCTTCGCGCTGCCCCGGCACCCGCGCGAGGTCGTGGACACCCTGGGGTATGCGAAGGAGGCCGGGCTGACCGTCGTGACCGTCGCCGACTCCGCCTTCGCGCCCGTGGCCAAGGTCTCCGACCTGCTGCTGCCCGCCGCCGTCGGCACCGGGCTCGCCTTCGACACGGCGTGCGCGCCGATGCTGCTCGGGCGGGTGCTGCTGGAGGCGATGGCCGACGACCTGCCGGACGCGCAGGCCCGCCTGGAGGAGTTCGACGCCCGGGCGGCGGCCAGGGGGCTGTTCGTCGAATAGCCGGCTTTAAGACTCGTCTCACGTTCTCTGGTTAGCGTCCCGCCCTACGGACTGACTGGGCCGAGACCGGCGAGGAGGCTGCGGACAATGGCGCGTGCGGGACGAGGGGCACGAGGAGCACAGGGCTTGGCCCGGGTGGCCGTGGTCGTACGGGCCGGGGCCGCGCCGCTGTGGTGGTTCGGGGTGTTCGCGGCCGGGATCGGCGTGTGGCCCGAGGGGATCACCGGGCGCCGGATCGGCGTCATGGCCGGGGCCGCGCTGTTCATCGTCGGCGCCGCCGTCGTGGCACTCACCCGCCGCAAGCGCTACACAGCACTGCTGCGCGGTGCCGCCCGGGCCGGCAAGCACGATGTGCTCCAGGACCGGGCCGTGACCGTGCGGAACTGGCGCCGGGGGCACCGCTGGTGGCTGCTGCTGGCCTTCGCCGTCGCGCTCGGCAGCGCCTTCGCGGTGCCGGCGGCGGGCGGCATGCTGCTCGCCGGGACCGGCACCGGGCTGCGGCTGAAGGCGGCCTGGCTGGGCCGCCGGGAGAAGGCCGGCGAGCAGCTGGTGTGGGTGCGCGTCGACTGGCTCGACCAGCGCGGTGGCCGTCCGGTGGGCAAGGCCGTCAAGGCGTATCGCGCTACCGGTGTCGCGGCGGGCGACGCGGCCCCGGGCGGAGCGCGCCGCCGCACCGCCGCGCTGGTCTGAGGCTCGCTCAGACCTCCAAATTCTCCTCGATCTTCTTCAGCTGGTGCCGGGCCATCGCCAGGTTGGACCGGGAGATGTCAAGGACCAGGTAGAGGAAGAGGCCGTTGCCGCCCTGGCCCTTGAGCAGCCGGATCAGGTGGTACTGGTTCGAGAGCGTGATCAGGATGTCCTCGATCTCGCCCTTGAGCCCCAGGTGCTCCATGGTGCGCATCTTGGCGCGGATCACGTCCGTGTTGCCGGCGGCGGCCACGTTGAGGTCGAAGGTCTTGCTGCCGCCCATCGTGCCCAGCGCCATCCCGCTGGTGTAGTCGACGAGTGCGACGCCGGTGGCGCCCTCGATGGAGGTGAGGGCCTCTTTCAGCGCGGTTTCGGTGTTGGCCATGGTGGTTCTTCCTCTCAACTGTTCAACTGTCGGTTGCGGTGCGCGCGTCGGTGGTGGTGCCGGCGCGTGGCGTGCGCGTGGTTCTGGTCCGTGGGGCTGCTGTGGTGCGGGCCGGGCGCAGGGCCTTGGCGGCGGCCTCGGCGGCGTCGACGAGCTCTCCGATCCGGGCGGCGGCCCGGCGGCCCTCCAGGTGGAGCCGGCCGACGTTCACCCGGTCCTGGGCGAGCAGCGTGAGTACGGCGCTGCGGCCGGCCGCGTAGGTGGCGACACAGCCGTCCTCGCCGCGCACCAGCAGTTCCCTGAGCTCGCCCTTGCCGGTGGCGTCGGAAACCCGGACGGCGACGCCGAGTTCGGCCGCGGTGAGGGCGGCGAGGCCCTCCGGGTCGACGCCCGGGCAGTCGTGGGCGACGACCAGGCCGTCGACGCCGGCCGCGAGGGCACCGGTGAGCTGGGGCATCCGGGTGCGTAGCCGGCGCAGTTCGTCGAGGACGGCCTCTCTGCCGGAGCTGCCGGGTTCTGCCGCCATCAGCTGTCTCCT
Source organism: Streptomyces sp. NPDC005866 (assembly GCF_040629895.1). Taxonomy (NCBI): domain Bacteria; kingdom Bacillati; phylum Actinomycetota; class Actinomycetes; order Kitasatosporales; family Streptomycetaceae; genus Streptomyces; species Streptomyces sp. NPDC005866. The sequence goes on along the minus strand of NZ_JBEXWP010000033.1, from coordinate 67,092 downwards.
CTCGGCGGTGCGGTGCCGTTCAAAGGGCCTCCAGCGCATCCCTGAGCCTCTTCAGCAGCGCGATGTCGGGGTCGGTGACCGGTGGGAGCCGGGGTGCGGCGGCCGTCGTGTTTCCCGGGGCGAGGAGCCCGGCCGCCGCCAGCCGCCGTATGTCCACCAGCGTGTGGAATGCAGGCCGGCCCAGCTCCCGGGCGATCTCCGGGGCCGTGCGGACGCCGTCCACCCGGTCCAGGACCGCCCGCTGGCGTGGGGTGACCGGCGGTGGCGCGACCGGGTCGGCGCGGACCAGCGGGGCGCCGTCGATCGCCGGGTCGGGCCAGATCCGGTGCAGCAGCTCGCGGCGGCGCAGGGTCTCGCGCTCTACGGCGGTGACGGGGACGGCGGGCAGGGGGCCGACGGCGGCCGTGGCGCCGTAGCGGAAGCGGCCCGGGGTGCTGCTGGGGGCGAGCGCGAAGTACCCGGCGTCGTACAGCGCGCCGAGGCGGCACAGTTCCAGAGCACCCTTCGGCAGCAGGCCGGCGTCGAGCAGCCGGTGCGCGGCGGCGGGTATGTCGTCGGTCCAGGGCCAGACCGCCGCGTCGAGCGTGCCGTGGGCCGTGAGGAGCACGTCGAGGCCGGGTGCCAGCGGGCTCTCGGCGTGCACCACGCGGCCCTCGGCCAGGTGCAGGGTGCCGTGCTCGCGGACCAGGACACCGGTGGCCCGCTCCTCGGCGAGGCGTATCAGCATCGGCGAGAGCACGCCGGGCGCCCGGTCGTGTACGGCCGCACGGTCCCGTACCGGCAGCGGCGGAGGTGTTCTGACCACGGTCATCCCAGCACCAGCCGCTCGGCCATCTCGCCGAGCCGGATCCGGGCGAGGGCGAGATTGCCGTCCTCGCGGGCCAGCCACAGATGCAGGAACACGGTGGCGTCGAAGGACGTGACCACGAACCGCAGCAGGTGGTAGCTGTCCCGATTGGTGACGATCAGATCCTCCACCGCAGGGCCCACCTCGGTGTCGTCCTCCGTGCTGAACGCCCCGTGCTCGGCGGCCAGCCGGGCCAGTTCGGCGGCCTCCGCCGCGGTGGTCTCGTGGTCACCGCCGGGCGCCTCTCCGACCGTGCCCAGGGCCAGCCCGCTGGTCCAGTCGACCAACGCGGCGCCCCGGGCACCGGGCAGTCGCATCGCTTCCAGTAAGCACTCGTCGATTCCGGGCACCGTGGCTCCCCTCCGCCGCCTGGGACTCCGGTTGAGTGACGCCGACACTACGCAACGTGTGCGGGAGGAGTGATGCGTTTGGCATTTTCCAGTGGAACATGCGTCCGGCAGACTAGTGTTGGTCAACTGGCCTGCTTTTCAGGCCAGTTGATCCTTGTGTCCCAGGTGTCTCAACGGCTCCCGGTCGCGTGCAGGGTGGTGAGCGCGTCGACGTGCGCCCCACCGGATTCGGCCACGATCTCCGCGACCGTCTGCGGCTCCCGCACGACGGCGAACGCCACGCCTCCCTCGCCGTCCGGCGCGAAGCCGTAGACCCCGGGCCGGGCGAGGGAGTTGTAGGAGTAGTGGCTGCCGAAGTAGTACGCCCCGGTGTCCAGGGCCGCCGCGAGGTCCCCCTGCTCCAGCAACGGCAGCGACCGCCCCTCGGCGAGCAGGTCACCCGCGAAACAGGCCGGCCCCGCCACGTCCTGCACCACCGCCGGCCCCTCCTTCGGCCGCCCCTTGTCGTCGTACGCGGCGATCCTGAGCGGCCACGCCCCCGGCACGTACACCGTCCGCGGCGCCACCTGCACGCCTGCGTGCGTCACCGCGATCCGCCGCCCGCCGGAGCTCTTGGCGTACTCCACCCGGGCCACCACCGTGCCGTTCCGCGCCAGCAGCGACCGCCCGAACTCCGTCACCAGCCCGTACCGCCCGTCGAACAGCCCCGGCACCTCCTCCGCGAGCAACCGCGCGTACTGCGTGTACGTCGGCTCCGTCACCTCCGAAGCGAAGTTGACCGACAGCCCGCCGCCGATGTCCAGGGTGTCGATCTGCCGCCGCCCGAGGCGCGCGTTGATCTCCTCGGCCAGCGCATACGTCTCCGCCACACCCCGCGCCAGCAACGGCAGCGAGATCCCCTGCGACCCGGTGTGCGCGTGCAGCCGCGTCAGCCACGGCCGCTCCGCGAACGCCCGTACGACCCACTCCCGCGCCCCCTCGTCCCGCAGCCCCACCCCGAACTTCGAGGTCGCCGTCGCGGTGGAGGTGGCGCCGATGGTCCCGGCACCGATCTGCGGGTTCACCCGGATCCCGAGCGGCGAGCGGGTGCGGCCGCCGGCGGGTACCAGGGCGTCGATCCTGGCCAGTTCCTGCGGGTTGTCCGCGTTCACGGCGACGCCCAGTGCCAGCGCCTCGCGCAGCTCCGCCTCGGTCTTCGCGGGCGCGTCGAACACCGTCCCCTCCACCGGCACCCCGGCCGCCCGCGCCAGCGCCAGCTCGCCCGCACTGGCCACCTCGGCGCCGATGCCCTCGCCGGCCAGCAGCCGCACCACCGGCACCAGCGGGTTCGCCTTCACCGCGAAGGCGTGCAGTATCGCGGTGCCGGGCGCCGCGACCGCCTCGAACGCCTGGCGCAGCGCGGCCGCCGAGGCACGGATGCCGGTCACGTCCAGCAGGCCTACGATCGGCGCGTCGGGCCCCAGCAGCCCCTGCTCCACCGCCGCCCGCACGGCGTCGTCCCGCCGCACCACCCGCTCACCGTCATCCTCGCAACCGCCCTTGCTCGCTGCGCTGCTCGTTTCGTTGTCCGCCACGACGTCCCCCGAGATGTCGTCGTCCGCACCGTTAAGGCCCATAAGTCCAGCCAAACATCCGGACGGCGGCCGCGCTGGCGGACCGACGTATTGACTAGGTCTATTCAGCCAGCCAGGATGTGAATAACCGAATAACCGCAGGATCACTTCACTGGCCGTCATTCGCTAGGAGGCAGACCATGTCAGGACCCCGCCCCGTACGAGCTCCGCGCGGTACGGAACTGAGCGCCCTGGGATGGCAGCAGGAAGCCGCCCTGCGGATGCTGCAGAACAACCTCGACCCCGAGGTCGCCGAGCACCCCGACAAGCTCGTCGTCTACGGCGGCACCGGCAAGGCCGCCCGTGACTGGCGCTCCTTCGACGCGATGGTCCGCACGCTGCGGACCCTCAAGCAGGACGAGACCATGCTGGTCCAGTCCGGCCGCCCGGTCGGCGTGATGCAGACCCACGAATGGGCCCCGCGCGTCCTCATCGCCAACTCCAACCTGGTCGGCGACTGGGCCAACTGGGAGGAGTTCCGCCGCCTGGAGGCCCTCGGTCTGACCATGTACGGCCAGATGACCGCCGGCTCCTGGATCTACATCGGCACCCAGGGCATCCTCCAGGGCACCTACGAGACCTTCGCCGCCGTCGCCGCGAAGAAGTTCAACGACACCCTCGCCGGGACCATCACCCTCACCGCCGGTCTCGGCGGCATGGGCGGCGCCCAGCCCCTCGCCGTCACCATGAACGACGGCGTCGCCATCTGCGTCGACTGCGACCCGCGCGCCATCGAGCGCCGCATCGAGCACCGCTACCTCGACGTGAAGGCCGACTCGCTCGACCACGCGCTCCAGCTGGCGACCGAGGCCCGCGACGCCCGCCGCCCGCTGTCCATCGGCGTCCTCGGCAACGCGGCCGAGCTGGTGCCGCAGCTGCTCGCGATGGACGCGCCCATCGACATCGTCACCGACCAGACGTCGGCGCACGACCCGCTGGCGTACCTGCCGGTGGGCGTCGCCTTCGACGACATGGCGTCCTACGCGGCGAAGGACCCGGCGGGCTTCACGACCCGCGCCCGTGAGTCGATGGCGAAGCATGTCGAGGCGATGGTCGGCTTCATGGACGCCGGCGCCGAGGTCTTCGACTACGGCAACTCGATCCGCGGCGAGGCGAAACTGGCGGGCTATGAGCGGGCGTTCGCGTTCCCCGGCTTCGTCCCGGCGTACATCCGCCCGCTGTTCTGCGAGGGCAAGGGCCCCTTCCGGTGGGCGGCCCTGTCCGGTGAGGCCTCCGACATCGCGAAGACCGACAAGGCGATCCTGGAGCTGTTCCCGGAGAACGAGTCCCTCGCCCGCTGGATCAAGCTGGCCGGTGAGCGGGTCCACTTCCAGGGTCTGCCCGCGCGTATCTGCTGGCTCGGCTACGGCGAGCGGGACAAGGCCGGCGAGCGGTTCAACGACATGGTGGCGAGCGGCGAGCTGGCGGCGCCGCTGGCGATCGGCCGCGACCATCTCGACTGCGGCTCCGTGGCCTCCCCCTACCGTGAGACGGAGGCCATGCTGGACGGGTCCGACGCGATCGCCGACTGGCCGCTGCTGAACGCCATGGTGAACGTGGCGTCGGGTGCGTCCTGGGTCTCCATCCACCACGGCGGCGGGGTGGGCATGGGGCGGTCCATCCACGCGGGGCAGGTGACGGTGGCCGACGGCACCAAGCTCTCCGGGGAGAAGATCCGCCGGGTGCTGACGAACGACCCCGGGATGGGTGTCATCCGGCATGTCGACGCGGGGTACGACATCGCGGAGTCGGTGGCCGACGAGCGGGACGTGCGGGTGCCCATGCGTGAGGGTGACGACGCGTGAGCCAGCCGGCTGTTGAGCCGGGCGGCAGCTCCTTCCACTCCATGTGGCGTGAGCTGCTCCCCGTCGGCCGGCATCCCGGCTCCCACGGTTACCGGCGCTTCGCCTGGACCGGCGCCGACGCCGAGTGCCGGGACTGGTTCCGGGAGCAGGCCGAGGCGCGTGGGCTGGCGTACGAGGTCGACCGGAACGGGAACCAGTGGGCCTGGCTCGGGGATCCCGCCGCCGGGGACGCCGTCGTCACCGGGTCGCATCTGGACTCCGTGCCGGACGGCGGGGCCTTCGACGGGCCCCTGGGCGTCGTGTCCTCCTTCGCCGCGCTCGACGAACTCCGCGGGAGGGGAGCGGAGTTCACCAAGCCCCTCGCCATCGTCAACTTCGGTGACGAGGAGGGCGCCCGGTTCGGGCTCGCCTGTGTCGGGTCACGGCTCGCCGCGGGGCAGCTGACCGTCGAGCAGGCGCACCGGCTGACGGACGGGGACGGGATCACGCTGCCGCGGGCCATGGAGGCCGCCGGCTACGACCCCGACGCCATAGGCGCCGACCCCGAGCGGCTCGCCCGCATCGGTGCCTTCGTCGAGCTCCATGTCGAACAGGGGCGGGCGCTGGACCTGTCCGGCGACCGGGTCGGCATCGCCAGTGCCATCTGGCCGCACGGACGCTGGCGGTTCGACTTCCGCGGCGAGGCCAACCACGCCGGCACGACCCGGCTGGCCGACCGTCGCGACCCCATGCTGTCGTACGCCGAGACCGTGCTCGCCGCCCGCCGTGAGGCCGAACTCGCCCGTGCCGTCGCCACCTTCGGGAAGATCGCCGTCGAGCCGAACGGCGTCAACGCCATCCCCTCCCTGGTACGCGGCTGGCTCGACTCGCGCGCCGCCGACCAGGCCACCCTCGACACCGTCGTCGGCGGCGTCGAGAAGGCGGCCCGGGAGTACGCCGAGGCGCACGGCATCGCTCTCGACGTGGTCCGGGAGTCCTTCACGCCGGTCGTCGAGTTCGATCACGCCCTGCGGGACGAACTCGGGCGCATCCTCGGCCGGGACACCGGTCTCACCGCGCCCATCCTGGGTACCGGCGCGGGACACGACGCCGGGATCCTCTCCGGAAGCGTTCCGACCGCCATGCTGTTCGTACGCAACCCCACCGGCGTCTCGCACTCCCCGGCCGAGTTCGCGGCCGAGGACGACTGCGTGGCCGGGGTGAGCGCGCTCGCCGACGTACTGGAAGGGCTGGCCTGCGAGTGACGACACGGAAGACGTACTGGCTGGAATACGCCTGGCTGGACCCACATGTGGAGCCGGGTGTGGCCGTGGAGATGGCGGACGGGCGGATCACCGCCGTCCGCACGGACACCCCCACCCCGCCGCCGGGGGCCGAGATCCTGCGCGGTCTCACCCTTCCCGGCCTGGCGAACGCCCACTCGCACGCCTTCCACCGCGCCCTGCGCGGCACGGTCCAGGTCGGCTCCGGGACCTTCTGGACCTGGCGCGAGTTCATGTACTCCTTCGCCGACCGGCTGACCCCGGAGAACTACCACGCGCTCGCCCGCGCGGTGTACGCCGAGATGGCCCTGGCGGGCGTCGCCTGCGTCGGCGAGTTCCACTACGTCCACCACGCCCCCGGCGGCACCCCCTACGCCGACCCCAACGCCATGGGAGAGGCGCTGATCGCGGCCGCCGCCGACGCCGGTATCCGGATCACCCTCCTCGACACCGCCTATCTCTCCTCCGGCTTCGGCGAGCCGCCCAACGCCCAACAGCTGCGCTTCTCCGACGGCAGCGCGGAGGCCTGGGCCGAACGCTGTTCAGTTCTCAAGGAACGGGATCACGCGCGGATCGGGGCGGCCATCCACTCCGTACGGGCCGTGCCCGCCGATCAGATGGCGACCGTGGCCCGCTGGGCCGAGGAGCGGCGGGCCCCGCTCCATGTGCACCTGTCCGAGCAGACGGCGGAGAACGACGCCTGCCTGGCCGCCCACGGCTGCACACCCACCCGCCTGCTGGCCGACCACGGTGTCCTCGGGCGGCGCACGACCGGCGTGCACAACACCCACCTCACCGACGAGGACATCGAGCTGATCGGGGAGAGCGGGACCGGCACCTGTATGTGCCCGACGACCGAACGGGACCTGGCGGACGGGATCGGCCCCGCCGCCGACCTCCAGGGGCAGGGCTCGCCGCTCTCCCTCGGCTCCGACAGCCACGCCTTCATCGACCTGCTCGAAGAGGCGCGCGCGATGGAGCTGGACGAGCGGCTGCGCACCCGCACCCGGGGCCACTGGACGGCCGCCGCCCTGCTGCGCGCCGCCTCCGTCGACGGCCATGCCGCCCTCGGCTGGGACCACGCCGGCACCATCGAGCCCGGCATGCTCGCCGACCTGACGACGATCGCGCTCGACTCGGTCAGAACGGCGGGGACGCTGCCGCGACTCGGCGCCGAGACGGCCGTATTCGCCGCGACGGCTGCGGACGTACGGCACACGGTCGTCGCGGGCCGTCATGTCGTACGCGACGGTGCGCACACGCTCGTCCCCGATGTGCCGCAAGCCCTCGATCGGGCCGTGGCAGCCCTTCGCGCCTGACGACCCCCCACGAGGACACCATGAGCAGCAGCACCGCCATCACCAACATCGCCACACTGGTCACCAACGACCCCTCCCTCGGTGACGGCTCCCCTCTCGGTCTGATCCAGGACGCGGCCGTCGTCATCGACGGCGACCGTGTCGCGTGGACCGGTGAATCCAGCAAAGCACTCGCCACTGACAACCGGGTCGACGCGGGCGGCCGGGCGGTGCTGCCGGGGTTCGTGGACTCCCACTCCCACCTGGTCTTCGCGGGCGACCGCACCCAGGAGTTCAACGCCCGTATGTCCGGCCGGTCGTACACCGCGGGCGGCATCCGCACCACCGTCGCCGCCACCCGCGCCGCGACCGACGCGGAACTGGAGGCGAACCTCACGCACTACCTCGACGAGGCCCTCCGCCAGGGCACCACCACCTTCGAGACGAAGTCGGGGTACGGCCTGACGGTCGAGGACGAGGCGCGGGCCCTGCGCATCGCCGCCGCCCACACCGACGAGGTGACGTACCTCGGCGCCCACATCGTCTCCCCGGACTACGCAGACGACCCCGCCGCCTATGTCGCCCTGGTCACCGGCGAGATGCTCGACGCCTGTGCCCCGTACGCCCGTTGGGTCGACGTCTTCTGCGAGAAGGGCGCCTTCGACGGCGACCAGGCCCGCGCGATCCTCACGGCGGGCAAGGCCAAGGGCCTGACCCCGCGCATCCACGCCAACCAGCTCTCCTACGGTCCCGGCGTCCAACTGGCCGTCGAACTCGACGCGGCGAGCGCCGACCACTGCACCCACCTCACGGACGCGGACGTGGACGCTCTCGCGAACAGCCGGACGGTCGCCACGCTCCTCCCGGGCGCCGAGTTCTCCACCCGTGCCGCATGGCCGGACGCCCGCCGCCTCCTCGACGCGGGCGTGACCGTGGCCCTCTCCACGGACTGCAACCCGGGCTCCTCCTTCACTTCCTCCGTCCCCTTCTGCGTCGCCCTGGCCGTCCGGGACATGCGCATGACCCCCGACGAGGCGGTGTGGTCGGCGACGGCGGGCGGCGCGGCGGCGCTCAGAAGGGGCGACATCGGCCTGCTCACACCGGGTGCGTATGCCGACCTGACCCTGCTGGACGCCCCCAGCCATGTCCATCTGGCCTACCGGCCGGGGGTTCCGCTGGTCGCCGGGGTGTGGCGCAGGGGCGTCCGGGCCCTCGGCTGAGTCAGCCGGCCCCCGCCCGCCAGCGCCGGGCCGTGCCGTCGTTCACCGGGTCCAGGGAGAGCTGGTCGTCGCCGTTCGGGGTGAGGGCCGTCCCGGTGGCGACGGCCGGGCGGTTCTCCAGGAGGAGGGTGGGGTCCAGGGCGGCGGAGCGTTCGTCGTGCGACCACCCGGCGGCCAGGCGCACGGTCAGCAGGAGCAGATGGTGGCGGAGGGGGAGGCCGGCTCGGCGCCGCGTGCGATGTCACGGGCCGCGGTGGTGAAGGTCTGCGCGGTGAGCCGACGGGCCGCCGCGTCGCCGGTCGTGCAGAGCCGGGCGTAGCCGAGGACCGCGGGGTGGTGGCGGGCGCGTAGTTCCTGGAGGGCCGGGTACACGGTGGGCGGGCGCGCGCAGGAGTTCGGTGAGGCGAGCGTCCGAGGGCGGGTTGTCCTGGACCATGGTGCACCCCTTCGCGCCGGCCTCCCGTATGCCCGTCCTTGCTGACGTACCGGCCAGTTTGGGGTGTGGGTGGGGCGTGAGGGAGGCCTTTGGCGAAGAAGCGGCCGCGGGAGCTCTCCTGCGGGGGAGCGGGCCGTGTTCAGCAGGCGGCTGCCGAACACGGCCGTCGCTCCTGTCACTCCTCCAGCGTCAGCGCCTTCCGCAGCTTCACCAGCGTCCGGGACAGCAGCCGGGACACGTGCATCTGCGAGATGCCCAGTTCCTCGCCGATCTCCGACTGGGTCATGCCGGCGACGAAGCGCAGGGAGAGGATCTTCCGGTCCCTGGACGGGAGTTCGGCGATCAGCGGCTTCAGGGACTCGATGTACTCGATGCCCTCGAGGCCGTGGTCCTCGTAGCCGATGCGGTCCGCCAGGGCGCCTTCGGACTCGTCCTCGTCCGGCTGTGCGTCCAGGGAGGAGGCGGTGTAGGCGTTGGAGGCGGCCATGCCCTCGACGACCTCGTCGTTCGAGAGGCCGAGGCGTTCCGCGAGTTCCGCGACCGTGGGGGCGCGGTCAAGCTTCTGGGCCAGTTCGTCGCCCGCCTTGGCGAGGTCCAGACGGAGTTCCTGCAGGCGGCGCGGGACGCGTACCGACCACGACGTGTCGCGGAAGAAACGCTTGATCTCGCCGATGATTGTTGGCATCGCGAATGTGGGGAACTCGACACCGCGGGACAACTCGAAGCGGTCGATCGCCTTGATCAGGCCGATGGTGCCGACCTGGATGATGTCCTCCATCGGCTCGCTGCGGGAGCGGAAACGGGAGGCGGCGAACTTGACGAGCGCGAGGTTCAGTTCGACGAGCGTGTTGCGTACGTACGAATACGTGTGGGTGCCTTCCTCCAGCGACTCCAGTCGCTCGAAGAGGGTCTTGGACAGGGCTCGCGCGTCGACCGCGTCGACTTCGTCGTACGGGGGGATCTCGGGCAGATCGAGCCCCGCGATGAATCCCTCGATGGCATCCAGTTGTTCCGGTGGGGGTGTCGACGTCGTCGTCCGGGTATGCGAGGCGTCGAGCCGGGGTGACATGGTGTCCTCCATCGTTCTCGGCATAAGGGCTGCCGAAGCCGTGCGTGCACTGCGGTGTGCGGCGCCTCCAAAGCCGGCCGTGTCGGTTACGTGTCCCTACTAGCCCTACCCGGTTATCCAAGCCACTCGCAAGTCCGTTCTATTACCATTTGTCCTATTCTGAGAGGTTGTTCGGGTGTCGGAGTGCGTGGAGAAGGCGTAATGTTCGAGGGCGTCGACACGGCGTTCGGCGGACATCGGTGGGCATCGTCAGACATCGGTCAGACGGTGGCAAAAGCGGTCACGACCTCGGGAGAGACACGGCAATGGACCACGGGACGGTCGGCAGCGCACAGTCGGGCCGGCTGCTGGTGGAAGTTCGGGAAGAGGGCTCCAGCGCCGTCGTGATTCCGGCGGGTGAGCTCGATCACCACACCGCCGATCTGCTGCGCGAGCCGCTCGATGATCTTCTCGACAAGGGGTTCTCACGCCTTGTCGTCGACTGCTCACGCCTTGAGTTCTGCGACTCCACCGGGCTGAACGTGCTGCTCGGCGCCCGGCTTCGGGCCGAGGCCGCCGGAGGCGGGGTGCATCTCGCGGGGATGCTGCCCGTCGTCGCCCGGGTGTTCGAGATCACGGGAGCCGAGGCGGTCTTCACCGTCCATGACTCCGTCGAGGCGGCCCTGTCCGAGGAAGCCGGCGACGCCGACGAAGCCGGCGGCGAGGGCTGAGCCCTCGCCGGTGTTCGGAACCGGGGGGTGTCCCGGCGGATCGCCCGGGCAGGAGAGATTCTGGATCTGTCGCTGACCGATCCGGCCTCAGGCCGGGTAGGTCATGCCGACAGGCCCGTACGAACCGCAGCAAGTGAACTTTTGAATCATGAACCGGTGAAACGGTGAGGTGAAGCGCTGATGAGCACCACCCGGCCTTACCCGCCGGGCGACCGCGGCCCGGAGCCCAGCGGCGTTTCCGGGGTGTCCGAGGCGGCGGCGTCCGACGCTCCGTCCGCCTCGTCGGGGGGTCGTCAGGTCCGCAGGCTGCGCCTCGACGGGGAGAGCGGGGTCGTACCGCTCGCCCGCGACTTCACCCGCCAGGCGCTGTACGCGTGGGGCTGGCTGCCGGCCCCGTCCGCCGACCGCAGAGCCGCAGCCGAGGACGTGCTGCTCGTGGTCTCCGAGCTCGTCACCAACGCGTGCCTGCATGCCGAGGGGCCGGACGAGCTGTTCCTCGCCTGCGACAACAAGGTGATCCGGGTGGAGGTGTCCGACCGGGGGGCCGGGCAGCCGTCGCCGCGGACTCCGCACCGGGCGGGCCGGCCGGGGGGGCACGGGATGTTCATCGTGCAACGGCTGTGTCTTGACTGGGGGGTCCTACGGGCGGCCGGGGCGGCCGGGAAGACCGTCTGGGCGGAGTTGGGAGCGCCGGCGTAAGGGGGCGACGCCCGGTGCCGGCTCCCGGATGCGGGCCGGCGAGGGCTTGCCGCGCCCACGCTGCGGCAGCCGCATATCCCATACAGCCCCGCATATCCAATACAGCTCCGTGCCTCTGAGGGGCGCTTCAACTCACAGGCCGCTCAGGCATCCCCACACTTCCGCCACGCCCCTTTCTCTTCCCTCCTCATGAGCCCCGGCGTACCTTGACGGCCGAATCTGATACCTCGTCAGTTGCGAATGGGGTGGACCGACCGTGTCGCCGTACCAGAAACGCACCGCCGTGCTCGCGTCCGCCGCCGCCCTGGCCGGCTCGGCCGTGCTGCTCGACGCACGAGGGCCACCCCGTTCCGAAGAACGCGGTGGCCCTCTGTCGGCAGACGACGCTCAGTGCACGTCTCCCATAAGCTCCCGGACCTTCTTCCGGTACATCCACACAGCCGCACCGGCGAGAACCGCCAGCACCGCCTGCAACGCCACGATGCCCGTCTTGTTCAGGTCGACCCCGGCGATGGACAGCAGACCGGTCGTGGCGTCACCCGCGGTGACCGCCAGGAACCACACACCCATCATCTGGGACGCGTACTTCGCCGGAGCCATCTTGGTCGTCACGGACAGACCCACCGGAGACAGCAACAGCTCGCCCACGGTCTGCACGAAGTAGATGCCGACCAGCCACATCGCCGCGGCCTTGTGACCGCCCTCGGCGATCGACAGCGGCGCGAGGAACAGGAAGAACGACGCACCGATCAGCACCAGACCACCGGCGAACTTCACGGCCGTGCTCGGCTCCTTGCCTCGCCGGGCCGTCGCCAGCCACGCCCAGGCGAAGACCGGCGCGAGCGCCATGATCATGACCGGGTTGACGGACTGGTACCAGGAGACCGGGAACTCCCAGCCGAAGACGGTGTTCTTCGCGGAGGCATCCGCGAACAGGGAGACGGTGGAGCCACCCTGGTCGTAGATCATCCAGAACACGGCGGCGGCCACGAAGAACCAGATGTACGCGCTCATCTTGGACTGATCGGCGCGGTCCAGGTCCTTGTCGCGCTTTATGCGCGCGATGACGACGATAGGGATCAGCAGACCGGCGATCGTGATCGGGACCAGCAGCCAGTTCAGCGTGTAGACACCGGAGACACCCACGATGAGGTAGAAGACCACGGCGACGGCGGCCCACAGACCGGCCTTCGTCAGCGTCGCCTTCTTCTGCGCGGCGGACAGCGGCGTCGGGACGATGTCCGAGCGCGAGCTCAGGTGGCGCGTGCCGAGCAGGAACTGGGCGAGGCCCAGCGCCATGCCCAGCGCGGCCAGCGCGAAGCCGAGGTGCCAGTTGTAGTTCTCGCCGACCGTGCCGATGACCAGCGGCGCGGCGAAGGCGCCCAGGTTGATACCGATGTAGAAGAGCGTGAAGCCACCGTCACGGCGCGGGTCGTCCGGACCGCCGTACAGGTGACCGACCATCGTGGAGATGTTGGCCTTCAGCAGACCGGAGCCGATCGCGACCAGACCGAGGCCGGCGAAGAACGTACCGGCGCTGGGCAGCGCCAGCGTCAGGTGGCCGAGCATGATGATCACGCCGGCGACGGCGACCGTTTTGCGGGGGCCGAGGACACGGTCGGCGAACCAGCCGCCCGGCAGGGCGAGCAGGTACACGAGCGACAGGTACACCGAGTAGATGGCCGTCGCCGTGGCCGCGCTCATGTGCAGGCCGCCGGGAGCGACCAGATACAGCGGGAGCAGGGCCTTCATGCCGTAGTAGGAGAATCGCTCCCACATCTCGGTCATGAAGAGAGTGGCCAGTCCGCGGGGGTGGCCGAAGAAGGTCTTCTCGGAACCGGGGGTGCCCGGTCGAACCGAGTCCTTCGTCAGGCTGGACGCCATTGGTCGTTCCTTGCTGTCGGGACGCGCGGTGGGGCTCTGCGCGCCCGTGGGGGGAGCGGCCGGCACCGGCGGGTCGCACCGTCCACCCCACGCCCAGGGGGAGTCCACCCCGGATCACGGAGCGGCGGACGGCGACCACCGGGATCCACGCCCCGTGACGCTGCGTCGCGTCCGGAGCCCGGCCAGAGGTCATTCCTTTCAAGGCCGGCCGGGGCCGACCCGCACACAAAAGAGACCTTCAGCGTCAAGAAGCCCGCCGAAGGTCCCCTGGTGTACTACAGGCGTTCACGTCACTCTACGTCATGACACTGGCGGATATGGAAGGACTTGAGACAGGGATCACAGGTGTCGAGGGAACCGTGCGCCCGCTTTCGAAGGTCCCCCTACCGTCTCACCTCTCGCCCATAGGTTCGTACCACTGTGCCCCGAGGTAAGAATCCCGCGTGCCGATCACACCCCGGCACAGCGCGTAGTCGGACTACCATCACCTCATGACCCGTGTACTGCTCGCCGAGGACGACGCGTCCATCTCGGAGCCGCTGGCCCGCGCCCTGCGCCGGGAAGGTTACGAGGTCGAGGTGCGCGAGGACGGACCCACCGCGCTCGACGCCGGAATGCAGGGCGGCATCGACCTGGTCGTGCTGGACCTCGGGCTGCCCGGCATGGACGGCCTGGAGGTCGCGCGCCGGCTGCGTGCCGAGGGCCACGCCGTACCGATCCTCATCCTGACCGCACGCGCCGACGAGGTGGACACCGTCGTCGGCCTGGACGCGGGCGCCGACGACTACGTCACCAAGCCGTTCCGCCTCGCGGAACTGCTCGCCCGGGTGCGGGCGCTGCTCCGCCGTGGCGCCGCGGAGCCCGCGCAGCCGCCGGCCACGCACGGTGTGCGGATCGACGTCGAGTCGCACCGGGCGTGGATGGGGGACGAGGAGCTCCAGCTCACCGCGAAGGAGTTCGACCTGCTGCGGGTGCTGGTGCGGGACGCGGGGCGGGTCGTCACGCGTGACCAGCTGATGCGGGAGGTCTGGGACACCACGTGGTGGTCGTCGACCAAGACGCTCGACATGCATATCTCGTGGCTGCGGAAGAAGCTCGGCGACGATGCGGCGAACCCTCGGTACATCGCTACCGTGCGTGGTGTCGGGTTCCGGTTCGAGAAGAGCTGAGTGCGGATCGCGGTGGGTGGTGTGTGCGAGTGTGCGACTGGCCGCCGTACGTGGCAGGCCGCGCCCACGCGGCCGAGCCGCACATGTCAGCGTCCCGCGCCCCTGAAGGGGCGCTGACGTGCGTCGTCGTCTGATCCAGTCCACCCTCGCCGTCGTTCTCGTCGTCATCGCCGTCTTCGGCGTGTCCCTCGTGATCGTCGAATCGCGGACCATCAGCAACAGCGCCCAGGAACGTGTCGACTCCGAAGCGCTCCGGCTGGCCAGCATCGTCGACAGCCGCATCCTCGGGGACGAGGACATCACCGCGGGGATACTGCGCAACCAGGTCGGCAGGGACCAGTACGCCGTCATCCGGATCCCGGGCAAGGCGCCGATCGAGCTCGGGGTCAAGCCCGAGGGCGATGTCATCCACAACACCGTCGACGGCGAGGAAGGCGAGACGGTCACCGTCCAGGAGCCGCGGTCGACGGTGACCCGGGAGGTCGGCCGGACGCTGCTGATCATCGGGGCGGTCGCGCTGCTCGCCGTGATCGCCGCCATCCTGCTGGCCATCCGGCAGGCCAACCGGCTCGCCTCCCCGCTCACCGACCTCGCCGAGACCGCCGAACGGCTGGGCTCCGGCGACCCGCGCCCCCGGCACAAGCGGTACGGGGTCCCGGAGCTGGACCGGGTCGCCGACGTGCTCGACTCCTCCGCCGAGCGAATCGGGCGGATGCTCACCGCCGAGCGGCGGCTGGCCGCCGACGCCTCCCACCAGCTGCGCACTCCGCTGACCGCGCTGTCCATGCGGCTTGAGGAAATCACCCTCACCGACGACCCGGACACCGTGAAGGAGGAGGCGAACGTGGCGTTGACGCAGGTGGAGCGGCTGACGGACGTCGTCGAGCGGCTGCTGACCAACTCCCGCGACCCGCGCACCGGCTCCGCCGTCACCTTCGACCTCGACGAGGTCATCCAGCAGCAGCTCGCCGAGTGGCGGCCCGCCTACCGCAGCGCGGGCCGGGCCATCGTCAGCTCCGGCAAACGCCATCTGCGGGCCGTGGGCACGCCGGGCGCGGTCGCGCAGGTGCTGGCCGCGCTGATCGAGAACTCGCTGATGCACGGCGGCGGCACGGTCGCCCTGCGCACCCGGGTCACCGGCAACCAGGCCGTGGTGGAGGTGACGGACGAGGGGGCCGGAGTGCCCGCCGACCTCGGCAACCGCATCTTCGAGCGGACGATCAGCGGCCGCAACTCCACCGGGATCGGGCTGGCCGTCGCCCGTGACCTGGCGGAGGCCGACGGCGGCCGCCTGGAACTGCTCCAGGCCCAGCCGCCGGTGTTCGGTCTGTTCCTGTCCCGCACCCCGCCGCCGGCACACAATCTGGACGACGGCCACCCGATGGTCCGCTAGGAGACCCACTGCTTGGGCCGGCGCTGAGGCTTGCCGGGCTCGGCGGCCTCCTCCAGGATCGCCTCCGCTTTCGCGACCGTCTCGCGGGCCGGCAGCGCCTTGAACACCCAGCTGCGGTACGACCAGAAGCGGAACAGCGTCGCCACGCCGATGCCGACGAACTTAAAGACGTTGCTCTGCAGCGGGCTGTCCCAGCCGAAGCCGTAGGTCGCCAGATACAGCACACCGTTCTCGATCACCAGGCCGACCGCGCTGAACAGCAGGAACAGGGTGAGTTCCTTGGTGCGGCCGCTCTTGTCACGGTCCCGGTACGTCCAGTAGCGGAAGCCGATGTAGTTGAAGACGATTGCGACGACGGTCGCTATGACGCTCGCCCGCACCACCGGCAGGTCGGTGACGTGCCGGACCAGGTTGAAGACGCCGAGGTTGACGAGGATCCCGGCACCGCCGACGGCGCCGAATTTGGCGACCTCGCGTACGAGCCGTTGCAGCCCCGAGGAACTAGGTTCCATGGTTGTGCGGGCTCCCGTCCGTAGGTATTGGCGACTCAGCCATGCTAACGACCCAGTATGTCCCACGCCTGTGGATGACGACACAGGTCGGAAACGGCTTGCAAAGAGCAGGGGAAAAGCGGGGCAAGAGCCGGCCAAGGGACAGGTAAGAGCCCTGGTCGCGACCGCGGAAACCGGCCACCGTGACGCTGCGGATACCCTGGGGGCGTGACGTTCCCGGTAGTCGGCATGGTCGGCGGGGGCCAGCTCGCGCGTATGACGCACGAAGCGGGCATCCCGCTGGGCATCAGGTTCAAGCTCCTCAGTGACACCCCTCAGGATTCCGCGGCCCAGGTGGTGAGCGATGTCGTCATCGGCGACTACCGCGACCTGGAGACGCTGCGTGCGTTCGCGCGCGGCTGCGATGTGATCACCTTCGATCACGAGCATGTGCCGACCGAGCACCTCAGGGCCCTGGAGGCGGACGGCATCCCCGTGCGCCCCGGTCCCGACGCGCTGGTGCACGCCCAGGACAAGGGCGTGATGCGGGCGAGGCTCGACGCGATCGGCATCCCGTGCCCGCGCCACCGGATCGTGGCCGACCAGGAGGACGTGGTCCGGTTCGCGGCCGAGGGCGACGGCTTCCCCGTCGTGCTGAAGACCGTGCGCGGCGGCTACGACGGCAAGGGCGTGTGGGTCGTGGAGACCGCCGAGGAGGCCACCGACCCCTTCCGAGCCGGCGTGCCCGTCCTCGCCGAGGAGAAGGTCGACTACGTCCGCGAGCTCGCCGCCAACGTCGTACGCTCCCCGCACGGCCAGGCCGTCGCCTACCCGGTGGTCGAGTCCCGGCAGGTGAACGGCGTCTGCGACACGGTCATCGCGCCCGCCCCCGACCTGGACGCGGCCCTCGCCCTGCGGGCCGAGGAGATGGCCCTGCGGATCGCCAAGGAACTGGGCGTGGTCGGCCACCTGGCCGTCGAGCTGTTCCAGACCCGCGACGGCCGCATCCTCGTCAACGAACTGGCGATGCGCCCGCACAACTCGGGTCACTGGAGCCAGGACGGCGCGATCACCTCGCAGTTCGCCAACCACGTCCGCGCCATCCTCGACCTGCCCCTCGGCGACCCGCGCCCGCGCGCGAAGTGGACGGTCATGGTTAACGTCCTCGGCGGCGACTACCCCGACATGTACTCCGCGTACCTGCACTGCATGGCCCGTGACCCCCAACTGAAGATCCACATGTACGGCAAGGACGTGAAGCCCGGCCGCAAGGTGGGCCACGTCAACACCTACGGCGACGACCTGGACGACGTTCTCGAACGCGCACGTCACGCTGCCGGCTACCTGAGAGGCACGATCACCGAATGAGCCCCGTTGTTGGCATCGTGATGGGTTCGGACTCCGACTGGCCCGTCATGGAGGCCGCCGCCAAGGCCCTCGACGAGTTCGAGATCGGCTACGAGGTCGACGTCGTCTCCGCGCACCGCATGCCGCGCGAGATGGTGACGTACGGCGAGCAGGCGGCGGAGCGCGGTCTGAAGGTGATCATCGCGGGTGCGGGCGGTGCCGCCCACCTGCCCGGCATGCTCGCCTCCGTCACCCCTCTCCCGGTCATCGGCGTCCCGGTCCCGCTGAAGTACCTCGACGGCATGGACAGCCTCCTGTCGATCGTGCAGATGCCGGCGGGCGTCCCGGTCGCCACGGTCTCGGTCGCCGGCGCCCGTAACGCGGGCCTGCTGGCCGCCCGCATCCTGGCCACGCACGACGAGGACCTCCTCGCCCGGATGCGCGACTTCCAGCAGGACCTCAACGACCAGGCGGCCGAGAAGGGCAAGCGGCTGCGGGCAAAGGTCGAGGGCGGCTCCGACGGCTTCGGCTTCGGCAAGTAGAGGACCGGGAAGCAATACGCAATGATCTCTCTCGACGAAGCCCGGTCCCTGCTGCGCGAGTTCCCGGTCGTCGACGGCCACAACGACCTGCCCTACGCACTGCGTGAGCAGGTCCGCTACGACCTCGACGCCCGTGACATCGCCGGCCACCAGAACGCGCATCTGCACACCGACATCCCGCGTCTGCGCGAGGGCGGGGTGGGCGCGCAGTTCTGGTCGGTGTACGTCCGCTCGGACCTGCCGGGCGCGGTCCCGGCGACCCTCGAACAGATCGACTGTGTACGGCAGTTGATCGACCGTTACCCGGCCGACCTGCGGGCCGCGCTGACCGCCGCCGACATGGAGGCGGCCCGCGCCGAGGGCCGTATCGCCTCCCTCATGGGCGCGGAGGGCGGTCACTCCATCGACAACTCCCTGGGCACGTTGCGTGGCCTGTACGCCCTCGGTGTGCGCTACATGACGCTCACCCACAACGACAACAACGACTGGGCGGACTCGGCGACGGACGAGCCGAACGTCGGCGGCCTGTCCCGCTTCGGCCGCGAGGTCGTCCGGGAGATGAACCGCCTGGGCATGCTGGTGGACCTCTCCCATGTGGCCGATACGACCATGCGCGCCGCGCTCGACACCAGCACCGCCCCGGTGGTCTTCTCCCACTCCTCCTCCCGGGCCGTCTGCGACCACCCCCGCAACATCCCGGACGACATCCTCGAACGCCTCCCCGCCAACGGCGGTGTCGCGATGGTGACGTTCGTACCGAAGTTCGTGCTCCAGGCGGCGGTCGACTGGACGACGGCGGCCGACGACAACATGCGCGCGCACGGCTTCCACCACCTCGGCACCACCGAGGAGGCGATGAAGGTCCACCAGGCCTTCGAGGAGAGCCACCCCCGCCCGATCGCGACGGCCGCCACGGTCGCCGACCACCTCGACCACATGCGCGAGGCCGCCGGCATCGACCACATCGGCATCGGCGGCGACTACGACGGCACGCCCTTCACCCCCGACGGCCTCGGCGACGTCTCCGGCTACCCCAACCTGATCGCCGAGCTCCTCGACCGCGGCTGGTCCAAGCCGGACCTGGCCAAGCTCACCTGGCAGAACGCGGTCCGTGTGCTGGGCGCGGCGGAGGACGTGGCGCGGGACCTTCAGGCCACGCGCGGCCCGTCGCACGCGACCATCTCCGAGCTGGACGGCTGATCGGCGAGGGCGGGGTAGTCGGTGTAACCGTCGGGCCCGCCCACGTACATGAGATGCCGGTCCCGGACCGGGTGGAGGGGCGCGCCCAGTCGTAGCCGGGTGATCCGGAGGCGGCCGTCGACCGGGTCGTACGGATCCAGAGCTGTTCGCCGCCGGGCTGCACAGCGCGCGGATCAGGGAGCTGCTGCCCTGTATGCGGGAGGCGGGACGGCGGGCCGTCGGACGTCGCCACCCCCAGGCTGGTCGCCGACCTCACCGCCGAGCGCACCGGATCGACCGCATGAACGCCGATCTGGTGCGGTCCAGGCACATGCTGGACGAGGTCATCCGGGTGGCGAAGCCGAACTGAGCGGCCCCGGGTCCGGGCGGCCGTACCCCCGAACGCCCCATCCACCAGGAACCCTCCCGGGCGGGCGTGCGACGGTGGGCTACAGCCCCATCACGACGTAGCTCACGACGACGTACGGAGCCCGCCATGGCCGACCTCCAGGACGACATCCCCGCCACGACCGAGGTCGGCGAGGACGACGGCCTCCCGGACGACCCGTTCCCGTTGGTGTCCGGCGCCGAGTTCCTGGGGCAGGCCCATGCCCTGCTGGCCGCGCATCCGGTCGCGGACGGCTACAGCGGGCTGCCGCGGGCGCTGGGGCCGTTGCCCTGGTACGACCTGGAGCTGGGCGAGGCGGCCGTGGACACGGACGTGCCCCGGCTGCGCGAGGGGCATGTGGCCGCGCTGTTCTGGTCGCTGCACCTGCCGGAGGAGAAGCGGGGCGACCGGGCCGTGGGGGCCACACTGGAACAGCTGGACCTGGTGCGCCGGGTGGTCGAGACGCACCCGGAGGGGCTCCGGCTGGTGCGCACCGCCGGGCAGGTCATCGATGCCCGCAACTGCGGCCGCGTCGCCGTGGTGCTCGGCCCCGCCTCCGCCGCCGCCGTCGACGGCTCCCTCGGGATCCTGCGCGTCCTGAACTCCCTCGGTCTGCGCGTGCTCTCCCTGGCCGGCGCCGACTGGGCGGACCAGGAGGGGCTGACCCGGTTCGGCGAGGAAATGATCCGCGAGATGAACCGGCTCGGCGTGCTCGCCGACCTGTCCGGCGCCCCGGAGGCCGTCCTCGCCCGGGTGATCGCCCTCTCCAAGACGCCGGTCCTGTGCACCCGCTCCGCCGCCGCGGCCGTACGCCCGCACCCCGCCAACCTCTCCGACGCACTCCTCGCGCAGCTGGGCGAGCACCGGGGCCTGTGCATGGTGCCGCTGACCGCCGAGCAGACCGGGCCGGCCGTCCCGGACGTCGCCGACCACCTCGACCACGTCCGCATCGTCGCCGGCCCCGAGTGCCTCGCCCTGTCCGGCAGCTACGACTCGGGCGCCGCCCACCCCCGCGACCTCGCCGACACCTCCCGCTACCCGCACCTGATCGCCGAACTGCTGCGACGAGGCTGGTCCGAGACCGAGCTGTCCCTGCTGACCTGGGGAAACGTCCAGCGAGTCCTCCGCAGCGCCGACTTCACCGCCCGCGCAGCCCAACGCCGCCGCGAGCCCGCCCCGGCAAGGCCGGCCGACCCGGAGGGCTGAGCCCGTCCCGGCCGGCCGGCGCGGGGCGTCCGGTCAGGGGATCCGGCACAGGCAGAAGGGATGCCCGGCCGGATCGGCGTACACCTGGAAGTCCTTCTTCTCCCGGTCCTCCAGATCCAGCGGCCGCGCCCCCAGCGCCAGCACCCTCTCGTGCGCCGCGTCGACCTCCTCCCAGGTCGTCCCCGCGTCGAAGTCGAGATGGAACTGCTGGGAGTTGCGGTCGGCCCGCGGCCACTCGGGCGGTGTGTACTCCTCCGCCCGCTGGAAGCCCAGCCGCGGTCCGCCCGGTACCAGCAGCACGACCCACTCGTCGTCCTCGGCCACCGGGGTACCCCCGGCGACGGCGGCGTAGAAGGCGGCCAGCGCGTGCGGGTCGGGGCAGTCGATCACTACGTTGCGCAGACGGGCGACGATCGCCATGGGTCCTCCCTTGGTCAGCAGGCGCAGAGACAGAACGGGTGCCCCGCCGGGTCGGCGTACACCCGGAAGCTGCGCGCCCTGTCCGCCGCGTCCAGCGGCTTGGCGCCCAACTCCAGCACCCCCTTCTCGGCCGCGTCCAGATCGTCCACCACCAGATCCAGGTGGAACTGCTGCGAGTCGTCGGGCGCGGGCCACGTCGGCGGCACGAAACCGGCCGCCTTCTGGAAGGCCAGCGCCTGCCCGCCGGGCACCCGCAGATCCACCCACTCCCCGTCCCCCTCGACGCTGCCGCCCAGCACCCCGGCGTAGAAACCGGCGAGCGCGGACGGGTCGGGGCAGTCCAGGACGACGACACCGAGTTTGGCGAGAGCCATGACTTCCTCCTCGAAGTCGGAGCTACGTGTTACCTGTAGGTCCGAGTAACCAGTCACCGTTACCGCATGCTCCCGCAGTGGGAGTAACCTCGCAAGCGAATTCGGGAGGTAGCTTGCAGAGATGAGTGAGAGATCGCCCGCGCCGGGCGCCCTGGCCCTGGTCGAGGCCCTGGTGAACACGCTGGACCTCGAGTCCGGCGCCGACGCGCTCGACACGCTGGACGGCAGGGCACGCCTCGGCGTCGCGGAGGCCGAACTCCCGCCCGCCCGCGTCCTGCGCGAGTCGCTGCGCGCCACGCTCCTCGCCCACGCCGGCCACCCCCCGCACCGCGAGGTGACCCCCCTGGGAGAGTTGCTGGCCGGCGCCCCCCTCTACGTCGCTGTGGACCCGGCCGACGGCTCGGCAAGCCTCGCCCCCACCGCCGAGGGCCCGCTCCTGTCCCGTGTCGCGGCAGCGGTCGCCGGCGCTCTGGTCGAGGGCACCTGGACGCGTCTCAAGGCCTGCGAGGCCGACACCTGTCACTGGGCGTACTACGACCGCAGCCCGGCCGGACGCGGCCGCTGGTGCTCGATGCAGGTGTGCGGGGCGCGCGCGAAGATGCGCCGGTACCGGGCCAAGGACCGGTAAGGCGCAGGCAGTTCACCGGCCGCGCATGGGCCGCGTGGTGCAGAATGCGACAAGGCACCGGTTCGGCCGACTGAGCCTCGGCCGAACCGGTGTCGCCCGAACGCCCCGAGAATTATGCGGTGGGGCGCCCCATGGCGCGGTACGTCCACCCCGCCCGCCGCCAGGCCTCCGGCTCCAGAGCGTTACGCCCGTCCAGGATCACCTTCGCCGAGGCCGCCTCACCCAGCGCCGCCGGATCCAGCTCCCGGAACTCCCGCCACTCCGTCAGATGCAGCACGACATGCGCCCCCCGCACGGCGTCCAGCGCGGCCTCCGCGTAGCCCAGCGTCGGGAACAGCCGCCGGGCGTTCTCCATCCCCTTCGGGTCGTACACCGTCACCTGCCCGCCCTGCAGATGGATCTGCCCGGCGACGTTCAGCGCCGGCGAGTCCCGTACGTCGTCCGAGTCCGGCTTGAACGTCGCGCCGAGCACCGCGACCCGCTTCCCGAGGAACGACCCGCCACCCAGCGCCTCCCGGGCCATCTCGACCATCTGCCCCCGGCGCCGCATGTTGATGGAGTCGATCTCGCGCAGGAAGGTCAGCGCCTGGTCGGCGCCCAGCTCACCCGCGCGGGCCATGAACGCCCGGATGTCCTTCGGCAGGCAGCCGCCGCCGAACCCGATCCCGGCGCGCAGGAACTTCTTCCCGATCCGGTCGTCGTGCCCGATCGCCTCGGCCAGCTTGGCCACGTCACCGCCCGCCGCCTCGCACACCTCCGCCATCGCGTTGATGAAGGAGATCTTCGTGGCCAGGAAGGAGTTCGCGGACGTCTTCACCAGCTCGGCCGTCGGGAAGTCGGTCACCACGAACGGCGTGCCCTCGCCCACCGGCGTCGCGTACACCTCGCGCAGCAGCTTCTCGGCCCGCTCGCCGCCCACCCCGACCACGATCCGGTCGGGGTGCAGGGTGTCCTGGACGGCGAAGCCCTCCCGCAGGAACTCCGGGTTCCAGGCCAGCTCGGCCTCGGCACCGGCGGGCGCGTTCTCGGCGAGGTAGGCGGCCAGCCGCTCCGCCGAACCGACCGGCACGGTCGACTTGCCGACGACGAGCGCGGGCCCGGTGAGGTGCGGGGCCAGCGACGCGATCGCGGAGTCCACGTACGACATGTCACACGCGTACTCGCCATGCTTCTGGGGGGTGTTCACACAGACGAAGTGGACGTCCCCGAAGGCGCCCACCTCGGCCCAGTCGGTGGTGAAGCGCAGCCGCCCGGAGGAACCCTCGAAGCCCGCCACGTGCCTGCGCAGCAACTCGTCGAGCCCCGGCTCGTACATCGGGGTCTCGCCCCGCTCCAGCATGGCGATCTTCTCGGGTACGACGTCGAGGCCGAGCACCTCGAAGCCCAACTCCGCCATGGCCGCGGCATGCGTGGCGCCGAGATAACCGGTGCCGATCACAGTGATCTTGAGGCTCATGGATGCTCCAGCTCGGGGACGTTGGTGCTGCTGCGGGGCCGAGCATAACCGGGCCCTCTTGCGGGCAACTTTCCCGCTGTCGCGTACCTCACGTCACCGTTCCGTGGGCTGCGCCCTAAACTTTGAGTTACTTAACAGTAATTAGCGTCAGCACCACTGCGTCTGGAGTGAGAGACCTTGGCCGGATCGGCTGACTTCGACCTGTACCGCCCGTCCGATGAGCACGACATGCTCCGTGACGTCGTCCGCGCGCTGGTCGAGGCGAAGATCGCCCCGTACGCGGCCGCGGTGGACGAGGAGGCCCGCTTCCCGCAGGAGGCACTCGACGCCCTGGTCGCGGGCGACCTGCACGCCGTGCACGTCCCCGAGGAGTACGGCGGTGCCGGCGCCGACGCGCTCGCCACGGTCATCGTGATCGAGGAGGTGGCCCGCGCCTGTGTCTCCTCCTCCCTCATCCCCGCCGTGAACAAGCTGGGTTCGCTCCCGGTGATCCTGTCCGGCTCCGAGGACCTGAAGAAGAAGTACCTGGCGCCGCTGGCCAAGGGCGACGCGATGTTCTCGTACTGCCTCTCCGAGCCGGACGCGGGCTCCGACGCGGTCGGCATGAAGACCAAGGCGGTCCGCGACGGCGACCACTACGTCCTCAACGGCGTCAAGCGCTGGATCACCAACGCGGGCGTGAGCGAGTACTACACGGTGATGGCGGTCACCGACCCCGAGAAGCGCTCGAAGGGCATCTCCGCCTTCGTCGTCGAGAAGTCCGACGAGGGCGTCTCCTTCGGGGCCCCGGAGAAGAAGCTCGGCATCAAGGGCTCCCCGACCCGTGAGGTCTACTTCGACAACGTCCGCATCCCCGCCGACCGCATGATCGGCGCGGAGGGCACCGGCTTCGCGACGGCGATGAAGACCCTCGACCACACCCGCATCACCATCGCGGCCCAGGCCCTCGGTGTCGCCCAGGGCGCGCTGGACTACGCCAAGGGGTACGTCCAGGAACGCAAGCAGTTCGGCAAGCCGATCGGCGACTTCCAGGGCATCCAGTTCATGCTCGCCGACATGGCCATGAAGATCGCCGCCGCCCGCGCCCTCACCTACCAGGCCGCGGCCGCCTCCGAGCGCGGCGACGCGGACCTGACCTTCCAGGGCGCGGCGGCGAAGTGCTTCGCCTCCGACGTGGCGATGGAGGTCACCACGGACGCCGTCCAGCTGCTCGGCGGCTACGGCTACACCCGCGACTACCCGGTCGAGCGCATGATGCGCGACGCCAAGATCACCCAGATTTATGAGGGCACGAACCAAGTTCAGCGGATCGTGATGGCGCGGAACCTGCCGTAACCACCCACTGGGGAGGCCCGGCCCGAACTGGAGAACAGGCCCGGGGCTTCTTCACGTACTCGTCAGTACGCAGGATGTCGAATGGCGGTACCGGCCGGTCGGGCTTAAGAACAGAAGCACGTGGGGCCCACCCCGGGCCCCTCTCCCTCCCCTGGAGGAGCCATGACCCAGACCGGACCCATGACGGCCATGTCCCGGCAGATGCAGGAGTGCGTCAACATGTGCACGGCCACCCACACGATGTGCGAGGAGACGATGAGCTCCTGCATGTCCATGGACGGTGGCCAGGCCCACATGAGGATCATGCGCGCGCTGATGGACTGCTCCGAGACGACCCGGATGTGCGCCGACATGATGATGCGGCGCTCGCCCCTGTCGGCCGAGATGTGCGCGATGTGCGCCAAGGCCTGCGACATGTGCGCCGAGGCGTGTATGTCCATGCCGGACGACCCGCAGATGAAGCGCTGCGCGGAAGCGTGTCGCCGCTGCGCCGAGATGTGCCGCTCGATGGCGGGCGCGTCCATGTGACACCCCGCTGACCCGTTTCAAGGGCACCCCGCCGGGGTGCCCTTGATCCACACCCCGGCGTGCTTGCCCCGTGACGGACACCTTCGACACCGCCGAGCGGGCCATGTGCGTGGGCCGCGCGGCGGCCCAGGCACATGGCCCGCTCGGCGGTGCGCCCACCCCGTGGAACCACTGCTGGACACAGCGGGCGTGTCCGAGGGGACCCGGACGTCGGGCTGGTGGTGACCTCGCAGGACGCGGAGACGGTCGTTCGGATCCGACGGGATTACGGGCGGCTCGCCGCCGAGTACGGCGACAGGGAAGGGCGCCTGACCCTTCCCCATGTGGCCCTGCTCGCCGCCGGAACGGCCTAGTTGCCGCTGACGGTGACCTTCTGGTCGTTTTTCAGCTCGTCCACCAGGGTCTTGACCTTCGCCTTGTCCCAGACGAGGTTGCCGCCCGAGGAGCCGGAGACCGGCATGTTCATCGAGGTGCCGTTGCCGCCGTTGACGTCCTTCATCGCGAAGAACATCGAGCCCAGGTTCCACAGGCTCATGTCCTTGTCGACGGTGAGGGAGTCCAGGCCCGCGCCGAGGGTGGGGTAGAGCTTGAAGGGGTTGAGGATCGTCGAGGGGGTGGCCACCTGGTGGGCCAGCGCCGCCAGGAACTTCTGCTGGTTCTTGGTGCGCTGCAGGTCGGACGTGGCGAAGGCGTGCCGGGTGCGGACGAAGGCGAGGGCCTGCTCGCCGTTCATGGTCTGCTTGCCCGCCTTGAAGTCGGCGCCCGAGTACTTGTCCTTGAAGCCCTGGTCGATGTTGATCGTGACCCCGCCGACCGCGTCCACGATGTTCGCGAAGCCGGCGAAGCCGATCTCCACGTAGTGGTCTATGTGCAGCCCGGTGTTGAACTCGACCGTGCGCACGAGGAGGGTCGGGCCGTCCTCGGCGTAGGCCGCGTTGAGCTTCGTGTGCCGGCCGGTGCCCTGGTAGACCTTGCCGGACGCGGACCCCTGGTACGACGGGATCTCCACGTCCGAGTCACGGGGGAGGGAGATCAGCGTGTCGCCGTTGCCGCCGACGTGCAGGATCATCATCGAGTCCGTGCGCTGGCCCTGGGCCGACCCCGTGTGCAGCGCCTTCTTCGCCGCGTCCGACATGCCCTTGCGGCTGTCGGAACCGACGATCAGGTAGTTGGTGCCCTGGCCGGCCGCGGGACGATCGATGACCTTCGACAGGTCCACGTCCCGGTGCAGCTTGGAGTCGGCCCAGAAGTAGGTCGCGACGGATGTGACGATGAGCACGCTCACGATCGTGAGCGCCGTCCACTTGATCCGTCTGCGCCAGTTGGGAGCCGGGCGCGGTCCGCGCTCACGGGTGCCGCCGGGTCCCCCGCCGCCGTAGACCTGGCCGGTGTTGTAGCCGTTGTCGTACCCGTTGTCGTATCCGTCGCCGTAGCCATTGCCGTACGCCGGCTGCTGCGGGACGCCGGCGTAGCCGCCGCCACCCTGCTGCGGGCCGCCGTACGGCGGCGCCGACGGATCCCCGCGTCGTACCTGGCGCATCACGCGGGCGCCCTCAGGCTGCGCGTTTGCGCTACCGCGTCCGTATCGGTCGCGGCGGTTGTCGTTCGACCGTCCCTCGGGCCATTCGTTCATGCGCCCCAGTGTGCAGGCAGCGGCTGTACCTCTTACAAGGGGCGTCGGGAAATCAGGGCACCGCTGTTGCGAACCCGACACAAATTCCGCGATTGTCACTTCGGCATAAGGTAGGGGCCATGACAGACCAGGCCCCCGAGGCGGAATCCGACATTCCCGGCAAGCCGACGTCCGCTTCCCGGACCACCCTGAGTCACATCATGACCCACGCCGACACCAACCTCCTCGGCACGGTGCACGGCGGTGTGATCATGAAGCTTGTGGACGACGCGGCGGGCGCGGTCGCCGGCCGCCACTCGGGAGGCCCCGCCGTCACCGCGTCCATGGACGAGATGGCGTTCCTGGAGCCGGTGCGCGTCGGCGACCTGGTCCACGTCAAGGCGCAGGTCAACTGGACCGGCCGGACGTCCATGGAGGTGGGCGTGCGGGTCCTCGCCGAACGCTGGAACGAATCGGCCCCCGCCACCCAGGTCGGCTCGGCCTACCTGGTCTTCGCGGCGGTCGACGCCGACGGCAAGCCGCGCCGGGTGCCGCCGGTGATACCGGAGACCGACAAGGACCGCCGGCGCTACCAGGAGGCCCAGATCCGGCGGACGCACCGGCTGGCGCGCCGCCGGGAGATCAGGGAGTTGCGGGAGCGCGGTGTCGCCGGGGGCCGCGAGGAATAAGGAGGGGGTGCGGCGCTCGGCCGTGGGTCGGCTGGGGCGCCGTCGTCGCTGGTCGCGCGGTTCCCCGCGCCCCTGAGAGGGGCGCCAAGGCCGGCGCCCCGTCAGCACACCGTCTCATCGCCCCGGACCACAGCGGCCGCCCCCT
This sequence comes from Streptomyces sp. NPDC005866, assembly GCF_040629895.1. NCBI lineage: Bacteria > Bacillati > Actinomycetota > Actinomycetes > Kitasatosporales > Streptomycetaceae > Streptomyces > Streptomyces sp. NPDC005866. The sequence goes on along the minus strand of NZ_JBEXWP010000033.1, from coordinate 38,997 downwards.
GCGGCGCCGGGTCTTCGGCCCGTACCTTCTGCACATTCGAGGGGCCCTTCAAGTCCGCCCCTGCGGTCACCCGCAGCACCGGGCCCATCCCCTTCACCGCCCGCAGTTCGCTCCCCGGCAGGGCCGCCGCCAGCGACCGGGCCGAGCGGTCCCACCGTGGGTCGAAGGAGATCACCGTCCGCTTCACGTCGTGCCGGGCGGCGGTCACCGGCTGGTGGTTCGTCGCGAACCCCGCCGCGGCCAGCGCCGCGTCCATCCGCCGCGCGAGCCCCTCCGTACCCGTGCCGTTCTCCACCTGCACACGGATCCGTTCCGGCGCCACCTCCACGGTCACCGGCACCGGCCCGGGCGGCCGCTGGGCCGCCGGCGGCGCCAGCGGCTTGTCGTCGCGCAGGGACCGGAACAACTGGTCCGACTTGGCCCGGTCCCACTTCAGCGTCGAGCCGATGTCCTTCACGGCGTACCCCAGTTGCCCGATGGGGACGGTGGTGAACTCGGACGAGGACGGGGTGAAGTTCCGCATCGCCCGGCCGAGGTCCAGCAACTCGTCCGTGCCGAAGCCCATGTCGGCCCGCACGGAGCCCAGCACCGCCCGTGTCACGTCCCGGAACCTGATCGGGTTGAGCAGCACGCGCGACGACGACGCCCGCTCGATGAGCGAGGCCAGGAACCGCTGCTGCCGTTTCATCCGGCCGAGGTCGCTCGCCCCGTCGACGTGCCGGGAGCGGACGTACTGCAGGGCCCTGCCGCCGTTCAGTTTGTGAGTCCCGGGGGAGAGGTCGAGGCCGGTGTAGGAGTCCTTCAGGGGCTGGGCCGTGCAGATACGGACCCCGCCGAGCACGTCGACGGTCCGCATGAACGTGACGAAGTCCACTTCCAGATAGTGGTCGATCTTCAGATGGGTCATGTTCTCGACCGTGCGGACGGTCAACTGCGGGCCGCCCTCCGCGTAGGCCGCGTTCAGCTTGATGGGGTGGGCACTGTGCGACCGGCCCGTCGTCTCGTCGGTGTGCGACGGGACCTCGGCGTACGAGTCGCGCGGCAGGCTGACGACCGTCGCCCGCTCCCGGTCCGACGAGATGTGCACGATCATGATCGTGTCCGTGCAGTGACAGGGTGCCCCGCCCAGCCGGTACTTGCGCCGCTCCTGCTCCGTGATCTTGTCGCGGCCGTCGGTGCCGACCAGCAGGACGTTCATGCCGTGGCCCGCCTGGGGCCGGTTCTTCATGTCCTTGAACGGGTCGACCCGCGCGATGTCCGCGTCGAGACCGGCCATCACCGAGTGCCCGATCCCGGCCGACGCCAGCACCACCACCGAGAGTGTGGTCAGCGCCCGCATGGCCCAGCGCGGCCGCCGGGGCCTCACGGGTCGTACCGGCGGCCGCGGGGCCTGACGGGTGGGCTGTGGTCGTCGCTGCGGCCGGGCGGGCCGGGCAGGGGACCGGGGCGGGCTGGCGGCCAAAGGACACCTCCGGACGAGGCCGTACGTGGGATCCGTGAGCACCGTAGGCCGATACGACCTTCAGCCTGCGGCTTGGCCCCGGCGGCGCGCACCGGTGTCCCCCGTTCGCGGTAACGTGAGCCCCCTATGAACGCCAAGCCCGACGTGCGGCAACCCGCAGTTTCTGTGATCATGCCCGTCCTCAACGAGGAGCGGCATCTGCGCGGGGCCGTCCAAGCGATCCTCGCGCAGGAGTACGCCGGCGAGCTGGAGGTCGTCATCGCCCTCGGTCCGTCCACGGACCGCACGGACGAGATCGCCGCCCGGCTCGTGGCCGAGGACCCCCGCGTGCACACCGTCCCGAACCCGACCGGCCGCACCCCGGCCGCGCTGAACGCCGCGATCAAGGCCTCCCGGTATCCGATCGTGGTGCGCGTCGACGGCCACGGCATGCTCTCGCCGAACTACATCGCCACCGCCGTACGGCTGCTGGCGGAGACCGGCGCGCAGAACGTCGGCGGCATCATGCACGCGGAGGGCGAGAACGCCTGGGAGCACGCGGTCGCGGCGGCCATGACCTCGAAGATAGGCGTAGGCAACGCCGCCTTCCACACGGGTGGTGAGGCCGGTCCCGCCGAGACCGTCTACCTCGGTGTCTTCCGCCGTGAGGCGCTGGAGCAACAGGGCGGATACAACGAGGAGTTCATCCGCGCCCAGGACTGGGAGCTGAACTTCCGGATCCGGGAGGCCGGCGGCCTGATCTGGTTCTCGCCGGAGCTGAAGGTGTCGTACCGGCCGCGGCCGTCGGTGAAGGCCCTCGCCAAGCAGTACAAGGACTACGGCCGTTGGCGGCACGTCGTCGCCCGCTACCACGAGGGCTCCATCAACCTGCGCTACCTCGCCCCGCCGACCGCGGTGTGCGCGATAGCGGCCGGGATCGTCGTCGGCGCCCTGGTCACCCCGTTCGGGTTCGTGATCCCCGTCGGCTATCTCGCGGCGATCGCCGCCGGGTCCGTCCCGGCCGGCAAGGGGCTGCCGCTCAGGGCGCGGCTCCAGATCCCGCTCGCCCTCGCCACCATGCACATGTCGTGGGGCTGGGGCTTCCTGACCAGCCCCCAGTCCCTGGCGAAGCGGGTCATCGCGTCCCGCCGCCCGGCGGTGCTCAGCCCCGCGTCCGACTGAGTACCGCCCGGTGCGGGTTCACCAGGTGTAGTCCGGGTCGACGTGCATGCACGCCGTGGTGTCCGAGGCGTTCAGTGCGCTCGCCGACTCCGGGGTGGTGTCGTCGTCGGCGGTGTACTTCGTACCCGAGCGCCAGTCGGCGCCCACCACCAGCGTGACCCCGTCGACGCCCGTCGACTTCTTCACCTTCGGATCCGATCAGCAGGATGTTCAGCGGGGTCTGCCCGGCCGAGTTGGCCCGGGAGGCGGCCGCGCGGTCCTTGGAGTCCCCGATGTTCAGGGACTGCTTCTTGATCTTGCCGTCGAGGTGCTCGTAGTAGAGGTATCCGGCGGTGCCGGCGCCTGCTGTCGCGAGGGTCAGGACCGAGGCCGACCAGCGCAGCACCCGGCGGCTACGCCGCTTTGCGGTCACCGTCCGTCCCGCCTCCGCGCCGTCCGCCGCCGTGCCGGCCGCCACCGCCCTGGGGGGTCGGGGTCATGGTGTCCTCGGCCACGGCCACGTCGGACACCTCCCCCCCCCGCACATTGCCGCGCACCGACTGCCCGCCCTCCCGCTCGCACCTGCCGCCACACCCGACTCCCGGGCACCTGGGCACGGCGGCAGTGTCATGCAGTCGTTCAGGAGTTGCCTGTGCTTACCTGTGCGGACCTGTGTGTGAAGAGACCGTGCCGCCTGTCATGACCTTGTATGCGGCTACCACCGGTAGGGCGCGTACACGTCCATGCACTGCTTGGTGTCCGAGCCGTTGATGGCGTCGGAGTTGTCGGGCAGCTCACCGGCCTTCGGCGCGGACTGCTTGGGATACGTCGTCCCGTCACGCCAGTCGGCGCCGACGACGAGTGTGACCCCCGACACATCGGTGGTCTGCTTCACCTGACCGACCGGGATCCCCAGCGCCCTGGCGACCGCCTGGGCGTCACCCCGCATGTCCGCGCTCGGATACTCCACGACCGTCTTCTCCACGGACTCGGCGGCCGTCGAGGTGTCCGCCGCCGCCCTGGTGTAGCCCTTGGCGGCGAGTTCCGTGGCCACCGTCCCGGCCCGGCCGGATACCGCGGCCTCGGTGGAGGTGCCGGTGGCGTTCCGCACCAGCACCCCGAGCCGGTCGGCGGAGACGGACGGCTCCTTGGTCGCCGCGGCGGTCTCCGTGCTCTTCTTCTTCGAGCCGGAGCTCCCCGTGTCCTTGCCGTTCTTGTCGAGGGCCACGTCGTCGCGGAGCATCTGCCACACCTTCTCGGCGCTGCTGCCGTCCGGCACGACGTGGTCGGCGTTCTGCGGGTCCCGGACGTTCGGCATGGTCACGCTGGTGATGCGGTTGGTCGGCACCGACTTCAACTGCATGGCCAGGTCGTACAGGTTCTTGACCGTGACGATCTCCTCGGACACCGAGAGGGAGTGGGTGGCCGCGTCGGCGAGGTTCATCAGCCGTGGGGTGTCGGTGAAGACGTTCTCCCCCTTCAGCGTCCGGATCATCGAGTTGAGGTACATGTGCTGGGCCCGGGCCCGCATCAGGTCGCTGCCCCAGGCGTGCCGGGTGCGCAGCCACTGCAGGGCCTGCTTGCCCTGCAACTTGTGGGTGCCGGCGGACAGCTTGAGCCCGGAGCCGCCGCGCACCGCCGTCGTCGGGTGGTCCCACACGTTCTGCTTGACACACACCTCCACCCCGCCGATCGCGTCGGCCATCTTCACCACACCGGCGAAGTCGATCGTCATCCAGTGGTCGATGTAGACCCCGGTGAGGTTCTCCCAGGTGGCCAGCGTGCAGCCGGCGCCGCCGCGGGCCAGCGACTCGTTGATGATGGTGTTGGTCGCCTGGTACACCCTGCCGGTGTCCGGGTCCCTGCACTGGGGGATGTCGACGCGGGTGTCCCGGGGGATGCTCACCATCGCCGCGCTCTTGCGGTCCGCGGACAGGTGGATGAGCATCTGGACGTCGCCGAGCGGCGGGTTGCCGACGCTGTCCTTGCTGCCGCCGAGCTTCACGTTCTGGGCGGAGTTACGGCTGTCGGAGCCGACCAGCAGGATGTTCATCGGCGTCTGCCCGGCCGCATTCGGCGCGGTCCTGCGTGCCTTGGAGTCGCCGCTGCTGCGCTGGCCCTTGTGGATGTTGCCGTTGAGGTGCTGGTAGTAGAGATAACCGGCACCGGCCGTACCGAGGATCACCGCCGACAGCACGGTCGCCGACCAGCGCACCATGCGCCGTCCGCGCCCCCGCCGTCCTCCGTTCGAGCCGGCCGACCCGTTCGAGCCGTTCGAGTCGCCCTTGCGACGCCGGCCGCCGGCGCCTCCTGGCGCCTTGGATGCCTTCGGTACGAGGGACCTCGTGTCCCCGGCCGCAGGCACTTCCCCCCGCACATCGCTCCGCGTCAACTCCCTGCCCTCCCCACCCTGCGCCCCAGGCGCACCGGCCCGCCGCCGACGCCCCCCGTCGAACGCTCCACGGACCACACGGGTCCGTCCCGCGCCCGGTTAGACGCGTGACGGACCCATAGGGTTACCTGCTTATTCGCTGTGACTTGGTGTCGACCGGGGGCAACTCCCCGCTACCGTGCGCCGTTTGCCGCTACTTGGCGCAGGTCACCTTGTCCGCGGTGGTCTTGCTGTCCACGTCAGGCGCCTTTGTCGGTGTGGTGAGGGACACCCCAGGACCCTGGTAGTCCTTGCCCAGCGTCAGGGTCATCGCGGGCAGCCCCTGGGAGTTGGTGACGCTCTTGCCCGGCTTCAGCGCCGAACCGGACAGCCCCATGAGGCCGGCCAGTTCGCGTGCCTGGGCGGCCTGGTCGGGCGCGTACTCCAGCGTGGTCCTGCCGGGCGCGGCGTCCGCGTTGCCGGCGTTCTCCGACTTGAGGACGCCCTCCTCGTTCTGCAGCCAGCTGAGGGTCTCCTGGGCGCTGCCGCCCGGCGCTCCGCCGTTGAGGATCCGCACCCGCACCTCGGAGGCGTCGGACTTGGTGCCCTTCAGCCGGGCGGCCGCCGCGTCCTTGCTGGCCTGCGCCTGCTTCTTCTTGACGTCGGTGAAGGAGACGTCGCCCTTGATCGCCTGAAAGACCGCCGGGGCCTTCGACTTGTTGACCACGACGGTGACCGGGACCTTCTCGGCCGGGTTGTCGACGACCGGCACGGTGGTGAAGGTCAGGTTCTTCGGGTTGAGCTTGCCGAGCTCCAGACCGAGGTCCTTCAGCTTGCCGATGTTGTCCAGCTGGGAGTCGACGGTCAGCGCCTTGGTGCCGACATCGGCCAGCTTCAGCAGCTTGGTCGGGCTGGTGAGCGTCGAGTTGGAGCTGAGCTTGCGCATCAGCGCGCTGAGGAACTGCTGCTGAAGCTGGATCCGGCTGAGGTCACCGCCGAAGCCGACCGAGTGCCGGGTGCGCACGAAGGCCAGCGCGGTCTCGCCGGAGATGTTGTGGGTGCCCTTGGACAGCTTCAGATGCGACTGCTTGTCGTCGATGTCCTTGGCGAGGCAGACCTCGACCCCGCCGACCGCGTCGGTGAGTGTCTTGACCGCGTTGAAGTCCGCCACCATGAAGTTGTCCGGCTTGATCCCGGTCAGCTCTGTCACCGTGCGCACGGTGCAGCTGGCGGTACGGCCGTCCTGCCCGAGGCTGGTGTTGAAGCGGACGCCGGTGGTGCCCGGGATGACCTTGGTGGTGCCGTCGGTCTGCTGGGTCGGGCAGTCCGGGACGTCCACGATCAGGTCGCGCGGGATGCTCAGCGCGGTCGCGTTGGAGCGGTCCTTGGAGATGTGCAGCAGGATGTTGGTGTCGGCATGCCCGACGCTGCCCGCGTCGCCGTACCCCTCGTTGCCCGCGCCGGTGCGCTTGTCGGTGCCGATCACCAGCAGGTTGATCGCCTTGTCCTTGCTGAAGCCACCGGTACTAGCGCCGTCGTCGGAGACGGACGTGATGTTGTCGTTGAGGTGCTTCAGGTACAGATAGCCCGCGGCCGAGACGGCGATCAGGACGAAGGCCATCGACCCGCCGGTCCACAGCAGTGCCTTCTTGGCCTTCGACTTCTTCACCGGCCGCCGTGAGCGCCGCCCCGCCGGCGGCTCGGGCTCGCTCCGTCGTCTGCGCTGCCCCGGAACGCTCCGGCCCGCCGGCTCCCGCCTCCGGGGCGCGTCGGTGCGCGACGACGTCGGCCTGCGCGGTCCTGGCACCGACGACTGCGGTGCGGATGGCATCAGTCGCAGTTCGTATTCGCCGGTGTTCGGATTGAGCACCCACTGGTCTGCGGGATCGATGTTGTCCGCCCGCCCACGGCCTTGCGCGTCCACGGTTGTCCGAATCCTCCGTCGGGGCCACGCGGCGCCTTCCCCCCACCAAGGCGCTCGGTCACGGTTAACGGTGCACGACCCCAGGACAGACCTCGCGGCCGGGTGCACCGGAGCGCTCACACTATCCGCCCAGTTCAGCGTCAAGTGACGCCAGTGACAAATTCGTCCTCCCTACAACCGGGCAATCCATCTCATTTAACTGACAATGAACGGCAGGCAAGTTCGCCGCCTTGGCTGGTGCCTTACGCGCAACTGTCCTCGGCGGCGGTGTTCCCACGAAACGTGGGTGCCGGTGACTTTCCGGTAGAGGGAACGTGCTTCTGGCCCGAACGCGCGCTGTCCTTGGCCACCGGCACCGGTTCGTCGGCCCGCAGCAGCGCGAAAAGCGCGTCCGCCCTGTCCTCCACGAGCTGGTCACGATTGGAGTCGTACACATACGGCTCCCTCGGGACGGTGAGGAACTGTACATGTTCGGTGGGGATGTCCCGCAGCCCGCGTACGAGCTGGTACAAACCCCGCAGGCTGGCCAGCTCGGGATCGGTGGTGAGCGCGGAGGTCGCCGCGTCCAGCAGCGGATAGAGCTTCGCCGGGTTCAGCAGTACGTCACTGCCCCGCACCTTGTCGACGAGCGCCCCCAGGAACCGCTGCTGCCGTTCCATCCGCTCGGTGTCGCTGCCGTTCCCGAGTGACTTGCGCGCCCGTACGTACCCCAGCGCCTGCTCCCCGTCGAGGGTGACCCGGCCGGCGGGCAGCCGCAGCTTGGCGGCCTTGTCGTCGATGGGTTCCTTCAGGCAGATCTGCACCCCGTCGATCGAGTCGACCATGTCCTTGAACCCGCTGAAGTCGACGACGACGTGATGGTCGATCCGGATGTCCGTGAGCTTCTCGACGGTACGGACGGTGCAGGCCGAACCCCCGACGTCGAAGGCCGAGTTGAACAGCGTGAAGGAGGGCTCGCTGCGGCTGCCGTCGCCCCGCAGGCAGCCGGGCACGTGCACCATCAGATCCCGGGGCAGGGACACGGCGGTGGCACTGCGCCGGTCGGTGGCGAGATGCAGCAGGATCGTGGTGTCGGACCGTTCGGTTCCCGAGTCCTTGCCGTAGCGGCGGTTCACGTCGCCCGCGCGGGTGTCCGACCCGATGAGGAGGATGTTCTGGGCGCCCCGCACCAGCGCGGTGGGGCGCTCCCGCTCGTACCGGGACAGCTCGGCGGCAGCCGCTTCGTCGGGGGTGATGTTGTCACTGAGCCGGGCGTAGAGCACCCAGCCGCAGGCAAGGGTGCCGGCGGCCAGAAACCCGGCGACGAGCGCCGTACCCCGCATCCAACGCCGCCGCCGACGCCGGGCAACGCCGTCCCCGGTCGCGGTGGCCCCTCCGACGTCGGTCACTACTCAAGAGTGCCCAGGGCGGCCCCCGAAGGCGTCGGCAACTACTCCACAAGGGTGAAGGGAGCGGGTCAGGGGCGCGGGTCTGTGGCGGTGCGAAGCTGCGCCGCCCGGGTGCGAACGACCCCCGCCGGCCCAGGGCCGGCGGACGGCCTCACCGAACCGTCGCGGTGACCCGCTCACTCTCGATCCGCCTGGCGATCCCTTCCTCGCCCAGTTCCTCCAGATGCCGGCACAGCACCACCGACCCCCCGACCGCGAGCGGCGCGTACAACCCCGCGCTCAGCCCCGCCCAGGTGTCGTACCCGAGCCCCGACAGCAGCCGGGACCCCGGCCCCGTCAGATCCAACCCCGGCGCGTCCCCGAGCGCCCGCTCCACCACCTCGGCGCCGCTCATCTCCGCCCCCGCGACGATCAGCGCGGGCTCCTCCGGGTCGACGGGAGCGAACGGGGCGAACCGGTCCCCCTGGCTGGGCACCTCCACCGCGTAGTCGGCGAACCCGTCCGGCGGCTGCGGAAAACGCCCGCCCAACGGCCGGAGCGCCAGCGCGACCCGCTCACCCCGGCACGCCCGGGCCGCCTCCAGCGAGTCCGGACCGCTGACGACGATGTCCGCCACCGCCGGATCCCCGGCCACGTCCGCGATCACCCCGACCGACGAACAGGCCAGCAGCCACACCGCGGTCTGCCAGTGCGCGGGCAGCGACAGGGCCACCCGGTCACCCGGCTCCGCGCCGAGGTCGCCCTGCAGCAGATTGGCCGTCTTGGCCACCCAATTGGCGAAGGTGGCCACGGACAGTTCGACGCGTTCGCCCGTGGCGTCGTCGTAGAAGGTCACCAGGGGGCGTCCGGGATCCGCGGCGAGCGCGGAACGCAGCAGGTCGGCAGGGGTGCGATCGGTGGCGTTCACCCGGGCAAGCGTACGCGGCGCCCGGCGCCCCCACCGGCCGGCGGGGCCACCGGTTCGGCGCAATCGCTCCCGACGGACAGTCAGTTCCGCAATGGACATATATGTCTGACTATGTTCAAGATCAGGGGCATGCGTGGATTCCTGACTTCCTCGATCGGCGTCACCTGCGCGGCGGCCCTCGCCCTCCCCGCGGCCGCGCTGAACATGCCGTCCGCGGCCGCCGCACCGGCGGAACGGGCCACGGCGACCACCGGCCGTCCCGCCGAGGCCGCGGCCCTCCCCGGCAGCACCCAGTCGCTGTCCCTCGCCCCCCGCACCCGCGAGCGCGTCCTCGGCCAGGCCCCCGAACAGGGCCTGTACCGAGGCGACCTGGAGCACTTCTCGCTCGTCGGCGTCAGCTGGGACAACCCCCGAACCGAACTGCACGGCCTGGTCCAGGTCCGTACCCGCTCCGCCGCCACCGGCCACTGGTCCGGCTGGCAGGACATCGAGACGCACAACGCCGACGGCGCCGACCCCGACACCGCGGAGGCGGCCTCGGCCCATGTGCACGGCGCCACCGCGCCCCTGTGGGTGGGCGACTCGGACGGTGTCGACGTACGCGTGCGTGCCGAGCTCGACGACGATCCCGGCCCGCGCGGCAGCACCCCCACCGGCCGGCACGACCTGCTCCCCGCCGGCCTGCGCCTCGAACTCGTCGACCCCGGCGACGAGGCCCCGCCCCAGGGCCCGCCGGCCGACGTCCCCCGCACCGGCACCGAGGGCGACGCGGCGGCGGCCGTCAACACCGACCTCGCGCCCTTCGGCGCCACCGAGATCCCGGCGCTGAACCGGCAGGACACCGAAGACGAACTGCAGCAGCTCACCGGTGTCACCGACGTCCCGCGCGCGAAGCCGTACATCGGACCGCGCCCGAGGATCGTCACGCGCCGCGGCTGGGGCGCCGACGAGTCACTGCGCGAGAAGGGGTTCGTCTACACGGGGAAGGTCAAGGCGGCCTTCGTCCACCACACCGCCTCCGGCAACGGCTACAAGTGCTCCCAGGCCCCGTCCGTCGTCCGCAGTATCTACCGCTACCACGTGGTGAGCATGGGCTGGCGGGACATCGGCTACAACTTCCTCGTCGACAAGTGCGGAACCATCTACGAAGGCCGCGCCGGGGGAGTGGCGAAGGCCGTCAAGGGCGCCCACACCCTGGGGTTCAACAACAACAGCATGGGGATCGCGGTGATCGGCTCATACGGCTCGTCCAAGCCGTCCGCCGCCGCCGTGACGGCCATCGCCAAGCTCACCGCGTGGAAGCTCGGCCTCTTCGGAGCCAATCCAAAGGGAATGACATATCTGAAGTCCGGAGGTGGCAATCTCTACCCAAAGGGGAAGAACGTACGACTGAACGTGATCTCCGGCCATAGGGACGGGTTCGCCACCGAGTGTCCAGGCAAGAAGCTGTACGCCAAACTCGGCTCGGCCCGGACCAACTCCGCGCACCTTCAAGGACGCTGAGCACGGGGCCCGCGTTCAACGCCGTCGGGCAGTCGGGGGAAACCGCACACCCATGCCGCGTGGCACCACGCGGCCGCCGAAGGCGCCGTCGCACGGTCTGCATACACTGGCCGGCCGACAGAGAGTTCGGCCGGTCCCGGCAGGAAGCAGAGACGACAGGTGACAGAAGCGATCCTCCTGGTCGGCGGCAAAGGCACCCGGCTGCGCCCGCTCACGGTCCACACGCCCAAGCCGATGGTCCCGGCGGCGGGCGTGCCGTTCCTGACGCACCAGCTGGCCAGAGCCAGAGCGGCGGGCGTGGAACACATCGTCCTCGCGACGAGCTATCTGGCGGAGGTCTTCGAGCCGTACTTCGGCGACGGCGCGGCACTCGGCCTGCACATCGAGTACGTCACCGAGGAGGAACCGCTCGGCACGGGCGGCGCGATCCGCAACGTGGCCTCCCGTCTGCACTCGGGCCCCGACGACCCGGTGCTCATCTTCAACGGTGACATCCTCACGGGCCTGGACATCCGCGCCCTGGTGGCCGCGCACGAGTCGGCGTCCGCCGACGTCTCGCTCCACCTCACCAAGGTCGCGGACCCGCGCGCGTACGGCCTCGTCCCCACCGACGAGACGGGCCGCGTCCTGGCCTTCCTGGAGAAGCCGCAGACCCCCGAGGAGATCGTCACCGACCAGATCAACGCCGGGGCGTACGTCTTCCGCCGCTCGGTCATCGACACCATCCCGCAGGGCCGCCCGGTGTCGGTGGAGCGGGAGACCTTCCCGGAGCTCCTGTCGGCCGGCGCCCACCTCCAGGGCATGGTGGACTCCACCTACTGGCTGGACCTCGGCACGCCCGCGGCCTTCGTCCGAGGCTCCGCCGACCTGGTCCTCGGCCGCGCCCCCTCCCCGGCCGTCCCCGGCCGCTGCGGCGACCGCCTGATCCTTCCCACGGCACGGGTCGCGGCGGACGCGAAGCTGACGGGCGGCACGGTGGTGGGCGAGGGCGCGTTCGTGGCAGAGGGCGCGCGGGTCTTCGGCTCGACGATCCTTCCGGGCGCCGTGATCGAACCCGGCGCGGTCATCACCGACTCCCTGATCGGCAACCGCGCCCGCGTCGGCGAACGCGCGGTCCTCACGGGCACGGTGATCGGCGACGGAGCGACCGTCGGCGCCGACAACGAACTGAGGGAGGGCGTGCGGGTGTGGTGCGACGCGATGATCCCGGCGGGGGCGGTGCGGTTCTCCTCGGACCGGTAGGGGTGGCATGAGGTAGCTGTCCGGCCGAGGGCGCGGGGGCTGGTCGCGTTCACGCGGCGGAAGCCGCACATCGATACAGCCCCGCGCCCCCGAAGGGGCGCTTCAGCGCGGGTGCCGCTGTTGCGCCGGCCGACGGGGCGCGCACGTCACAACCGGCCGATGTCCCCCCGCGGCATCCGCGGCGCCCGCCGCTTCGGCACCTGCCCACTCAACAGGATCAACCGAGCCGCCCGATGCCGCTGCCCCGCGTACGGTTCGAGCAACCGCAGCATCATCTCGTCGTCGGCATGCCGGTCCCCGGCCAGCACCCACCCCACGATCCCCGGCAGATGCAGGTCCCCGACCGTCACCGCATCCGCCGCCCCATGACTGCGCTGCACGGTCTCCGCGGACGTCCAGGGCCCCACCCCCGGCACCACCTCCAACCGCGCCTGCGCGGCCTCGGCCACCATCCCCACGGCCTGCTCCAGCCGCGCGGCGACCCGCACCGCCCGCAGAATCGTCGAGGCCCGCTTGTCGTCCACGCCGGCCTTGTGCCACTCCCAGGAGGGAATCAACGCCCAGGTCCGAGGCGCCGGCATCACCCACATCGGCCGCTCGCCCACCCCCGCGGGTCCGGGCGCCCGCTCCCCGAACCGCCGCACCAGCAACCGCCAGGCCCGGTACGCCTCGTCGGTCGTGACCTTCTGCTCCAGGACCGACGGAATCAACGACTCCAGCACCAGCCCGGTCCGCGTCAGCCGCAACCCCGGCCGCCGGTGCCGGGCGGCGGCGAGGACCCGGTGCCGTGGCACGAAGAGGGCGGGCTCGTCGGCGGAACCGAGCATCTCCGGCAACTGCTCCAGCAGCCACTCGGCGCCGGGCCCCCAGGCCTCCCCGCGCACCTCACCGCCGTACGCGCGCACCCGAAGAGTGCCGGGCCCGGCGGGGGTGAGACTGGCCCGCCACACGGACCCGTCGGAGGTGGCCCGAAAGGTGGGATCCCCGGCCCCTCGCCGTAGCGGCCCCAGCACGAGCCCCAGATCAAGGTCCCCGTCGGGCTTCCAGACCCGCACCCGTCCGGGCGCGGTGGCCTGCCGAGGCACTCCGACAGCGGGTACGACGACGTGTCCACCCCGCACGGTCGTACGAGTGGGCCGCGGAGCGAACCGACCAGCCACGAAAGATCCCCGATGTAAGAAATGCCTGCTGTGGACTATGAGCCTAGGTGCAACGCGTCCCGGCAGGGGCGCAGAGAATCACCGCACCTCGACAAAGCCCCCGACCTCCCTCTCGGGCCTCTTCCGCGGCTCCTCCGCCGCCTTCCCGACAGCCACCGCTCCCATCGGATCCCACCCCTCCGGCAGCCCCAACACCTCCCGCACCACATCCCGGCAGAACATCGTCGACGAGACCCACGCCGACCCCAGTTGCTCCCCGGCCAGCGCGACCAGGAAGTTCTGCACCCCGGCACCGGCCGCGACCACGAACATCTCCCGCTCGGCCGCGTCCCGCCGCGGATCCCCGTACGTGTGCGCGCCGTCCATCACCAGACAGGGCACCACCAGATACGGCGCGTTCCGCAGTACGTCCCCCCGCCGGACCCGCTTGGCGATGGACTCCTCCGACTTGCCGTCCTTCCTCAGGTCGGCGATCCACGCGTCCCGCATCGCGTCCAGCAACCGCACGCGCGCATCCTCCGACTCCAGCAGCACGAACCGCCACGGCGTCGTGTGGTGCGGCGCCGGCGCCGTCACGGCCGCCGCGACCGCCCGCCGTACCGCCCCGGGGTCGACGGGCTCGTCGGTGAACGCCCGCACCGTCCGCCGGAGCGTCACCGCTTCCCGGATCGCCTCGGACGTGCCGAGCCGGAACATGTCACTGGCCGCGTCCCGGATCAGTGCCCGCGCGCCCTCGCTCTCGTCCTGCTCCCCGGCCTCCTCGGTCACGATGTGCGCGAGCCCGCGCACCACGGCCACCGGCAGACCCGTCGCCTTGCCCTTCACCAGGTCACCGGCGGCGGCCAGTTCGTCGGCCGTGGCGACGACCGTCGCGACCAGCGGATTGCCGTACGTGTCCACGCCCCCGCGCAGATCGTCCAGCACCTGCACTCCGGCGGCGCCGATGGTCACGTCCGTGAGCCCGGCGCGCCAGGGGCGCCCGGAGGTGTCGGTGACGACGACCCCGACGTTGACGCCGAGGGCGTCGCGCAGCCCCGCGCGGATCGCGCGGGCGGACGCGTCGGCGTCCTCGGGCAGCAACAGCACGGTCCCGGACGGGGTGTTGGAGGCGTCCACCCCCGCCGCCGCCATGACCAGCCCCTGCCGGTTCTCCACGATCCGCAGGGGCCCGCGCCGGGCCACCACCCGCACGGTCTCGGCGTCGATCGCGGCTTCCCGGTCGGTCGCCTCGACGAGCCGTCCCTCGGCCTTGGAGACGATCTTCGACGTGACGATCACCACGTCCCCGTCGGACAGCCCCGGCCCGGCCGCGGCGATCAGTTTGGCCAGGTCGTCGCCCTGCTGGACCTCGGGGATACCGGCAAGGGCCCACACCCGGTACTCGGGCACCGCGTCCTCGGTCGCGTCGCTGGTGTTGTCGGTCGCGTCGGTCATGCCCCTCGCACCTCCTCGGCGAGTGCCAGCGCTTCCCGCGCCATCTGCGCGGCCGCGTCCAGGTCCGTCATCATCAGCGGCACCGCCCGGCAGCGGATGCCGGCCGCCTCGACGCCCGCCACGCTGCCCGCGTCCACGGTGTCGACGAGCCAGCCGTCCAGCAGCCCCGAGCCGTAGTGCTCGGCGACCGCCGCCGCCGTGGACTCCACGCCCACCGCCGCGAGCACCTTGTCGGCCATCCCGCGCACCGGCGCGTCCCCGACGATGGGGGAGAGACCCACCACCGGCACCCCGGCGTTGGCGATCGCCTCCCGGATACCGGGCACCGCGAGGATCGTGCCGACGGAGACCACCGGGTTGGACGGCGGGAAGAGGATCACGTCCGCTTCGGAGATGGCTTCCAGGACGCCGGGCGCCGGCCTGGACTGCTCGGCGCCGACCGGCACCACCGCCTGGGCGGGCACCGACGCCCGCAGCCGTACCCAGTACTCCTGGAAGTGCACCGCCTTGCGCTCGCCGTCGACCTCGACGGCCACATGGGTCTCGACCCGGTCGTCGGTCATCGGGATGAGCCGCACACCCGGCTTCCAGCGGTCGCACAGCGCCTCGGTCACCGCGCTCAGCGGGTAGCCCGCGCCCAGCATCTGCGTGCGCACGATGTGCGTCGCGAAGTCCCGGTCGCCCAGTCCGAACCAGTCGGGACCCACGCCGTAGGCCGCGAGCTCCTCCTTGAGGTGGAAGGTCTCGTCGGCCCGCCCCCAGCCCTGCTCCTCGTTGATACCGCCACCGAGCGTGTACATCACCGTGTCGAGGTCCGGGCAGACCTTCAGCCCGAAGAGGTGGATGTCGTCCGCGGTGTTGCCGATGACGGTCACGTCGGCGTCCGGCACGGCCTGCTTCAGACCGCGCAGGAACCGGGCACCGCCGATACCGCCTGCCAGAACCACAATGCGCATGCGCCAAGTCTTGCAGGCGGGTCCGACAACGCGTCACGCAGTCACGGGACGCGCCTCGCAGCTCTGGGCCGTGTGCATCGGCATCTCGGTGAGGCCCGGGTAGTACACGTGCAGGCTCACCGCCGGCTCCAGCGCGTCGTTCACCACCTGGTGCACGTACCCCGGCGCGAAGACCCGTTGTGCGCCGGCGGACAGCGCGCGCGTGCCACGCGCGGTGTGCTCGGTGAGCGTGCCCTCCAGGACGGTCAGCACACCGGAGGAACGGCCGTGGTCGTGCGGTCCGCTGCCCTGACCGGGCACCCAGGACAGCAGCCACACCTCGTAGCCGGGCCCGGTGCGCAGCCGGTGGTACCAGCGCGTGGTGGCGTCGTACCGCACGAGGTGCTGCCACTGCGCGCGGTCGGTGGCGACCGCGCGGGCCAGACCGGCGAACTCGGCCACGGTGGCCGGGTGCTCGCGCGGGGGCTGCAGCAGATGGGGGACCTCGAGGATGTCGCCGGCGATCTGCAGGTCGTTGTCGCTGTTCATGGGTGCGGTGGTTCCTCAGTGAGAAGGTCAGAGGGGAACGAAAAGCGAAAACCGAGTCCTGGGACCCGGTCTGCGGCTGGAGCGGTCGGATACCGCGACGGCTCAACAGCTGGAACAGCAACAGCTACAGCGAGCCCGGGCAGCACCGTGGGACCCGGCGGTGCGGGTCGAGGTGAATGCCAAGTTCGCGAGCATGCCCATTAGGACATCGGTTCACACCGGCAGTGTCAACTCGGCGCCCGGTATGTGGGACATGTTTCACCTCATCCGGTTCATCTGTCTGCCGAAAGGTTTGTTCAGCAGGCACCCGGGACACATGGCGCACAACCGGGCGCGCGAGCCACTGCGGAACGCGATCGAACATCTGGGCGTCCTTCTTCGTACAAGCCCTGTATGGGGGGAGGCCCTCGTGGGCCTCTCATCTGCATGTCAAGGTTTATGGCGATTTGAACACTTTCCGCATGGCCTTGGTTCCGCAGAGTGAATAACGGGCTCAATAGCAGATCTCGGCTTGACTCGCCCGGAGCAGCACACTTGTAATTTCACTCGTGTCGTTCAGCCGAAATCGGTAACGGCCACGCACGGGGACGTGAAAGACAGACGAGGGGCGCACATGACCGAGCTGGTGCAGCAACTGCTGGTCGACGACGCGGACGAGGAACTCGGCTGGCAGGAGCGCGCGCTGTGCGCCCAGACCGACCCCGAGTCCTTCTTTCCCGAGAAGGGCGGCTCCACCAGAGAGGCCAAGAAGGTCTGCCTCGCCTGTGAGGTGCGCTCCGAGTGCCTTGAGTACGCCCTCGCCAACGACGAGCGCTTCGGTATCTGGGGCGGACTCTCCGAGCGGGAGCGCCGCCGCCTCAAGAAGGCCGCCGTCTGAGACAAGGCCGCCGGATGAAACAAGGCCGTCGTCCAAGACAAGGCCGGCAGATGAACCGGGCGTCCACACTACGCACACAACTGATCTGCGCGAACGGCCCGTCACTGGTGGGTTATCCACAGGGGGCGGGCCGTCGACATGCCCAGCCGATAGTGTGGGCGCTCGTCCGAGACGCCTCGCCGCCACCAGCGGGCGCAGGAGTCCACCGCAGTCCATCGAACCGGGGCCCGTACCTCGATGTCCGTGCACAGCCACCCGGCAGCCCAGGCAACGGCTGCCACACCAGAGTTCCCGCGTCATGTGGTGACCGCGGTCCTCGTCTCCCACGACGGCGCCCGCTGGCTGCCCGACGCGCTCGCCGGGCTGCTCGGCCAGGAGCGCCCCGCCCAGTACGCGGTGGCGGCCGACACCGGCAGCGCGGACGACTCCGCCCGGCTGCTCAGCGAATCCCTCGGCGACGCCAACGTCCTGCACCTCGCCCGCCGCACCGGCTTCGGCCAGGCCGTCGAGGAGGCGAGCCGCACCGCGCCCGTCCTCACCCCGGACCACCTGCCGTACCTGAAGCGGCCCAGCGGCTGGGACCCGGTCACCCGCCAATGGCGCGACGACGCCTACGACATGCCCGAGCTGCCGTACGGCGAACCCGTCCAGTGGCTGTGGCTGCTGCACGACGACTGCGCCCCGGAGCCCGACGCCCTGGCCCAGCTGCTCCGGGTCGTCGACAGCGAGATGGAGCTCGGCCGCGACGACGTGGCGGTCGTCGGCCCCAAGCTGCGCGGCTGGTACGACCGCCGGCAGCTGCTGGAGGTCGGCGTCACCATCGCCAACTCCGGACGCCGCTGGACCGGCCTGGACCGCCGTGAGCAGGACCAGGGACAGCACGACCACGTCCGGCCCGTGCTCTCCGTGTCCACCGCCGGCATGCTGATCCGCCGCGATGTCTTCGAGGCGCTCGGCGGCTTCGACCGCCGGCTGCCCCTGATGCGCGACGACGTGGACCTGTGCTGGCGCGTGCACAACGCCGGCCACCGCGTCCTGGTCGCCCCGGAGGCCGTCGTACGGCACGCCGAGGCCGCCTCCCGCGAGCGCCGCACCGTCGACTGCGCCGGCCGCACCACCGCCTCCCCGCACAAGGTCGACAAGGCCGGCGCCGTCTACACCCTGCTCGTCAACACCCGTACGGGCGTCCTGCCCTGGATCCTGCTGCGCCTGGTCCTCGGCACGCTGCTGCGCACGGTCACCAATCTCGTCGGCAAGGTCCCCGGACAGGCACTCGACGAGATCCGCGGACTGCTGGGCATCCTGCTGCGCCCCGAGCGGATCATCGCCGGGCGGCGCAGGCGCGGCCCCTCCCAGCTCGACAAGGGCGAGCTGCGACCGCTGTTCCCACCGTCCGGCGCGACCGTGCGGGCCACCGTCGAGCAGGCCGCGGGCAACCTCTTCGGCGCCGACGAGGAGCTCTCCGCGGCCGGCCGGCACGGCAGCGCGGTCGAGTCCGGGCCCGGCGGCGACGACGCCGACTTCCTGGAGATCGAGCAGTTCGCCCGTCTCAAGCGCATCGCCCGCAAACCGGGTCCGGTGCTCTTCCTGGTGCTGCTGCTGTTCTCGCTGATCGCCTGCCGCGCGCTGCTCGGCGGCGGCGCGCTGGCGGGCGGCGCCCTGCTGCCCGCACCCGGCACCTCGGGCGAGCTGTGGTCCCGCTACCTGGACGCCTGGCACGCGGTCGGCGCCGGCGGCTCCCCGGCCGCCCCGCCTTATCTCGCGGTCGTCGCCTCGCTGGCCGCCCTGCTGTTCGGCTCGACCGGGCTCGCGGTGACCGTGCTGCTGGTCTGCTCGGTGCCGCTGGCCGGGTTCACCGCCTACTTCGCCTCCCGGCCGCTGGTCACCTCGCGCCTGCTGCGCGCCTGGGCGGCCGTCGTCTACGCCTTCCTGCCCGCCGCCACCGGCGCCCTCGCGGGCGGCCGCATCGGCACCGCCGTCCTCGCCATCCTGCTGCCGCTGATCGCGCGCGCGGGCATCGCGGCCAGCGGACTCGCCAATGCCTCCGGGGCGCGCGGCAGTTGGCGGGCCACCTGGGCGTATGCACTGCTGCTGACGATCACCACCGCGTTCACGCCGATCGTCTGGCCGATCGCCCTGGTCCTCGGCGTCGTCGTGCTCGCCGTGCGCCGCTCCGACCTGGTCGCGTCCGGCCCGCGGCTGCTGGCCCAGCTGGGCACCCCGCTGCTGGTCCTCGCCCCCTGGTCGCTGACCCTGCTGCCGTTCGGCTTCTTCAAGGAGGCCGGGCTGGAGTACGGCGCCTCGGCCGCCTCCGCCCTGGACCTGCTCGGCGCCAGCCCGGGCGGCCCCGGCACGGTCGACGGGCTGATGCTCATCGGTATCGTCCTGGCCGCGCTGGCCGCCCTGCTGCGCTCCCAGCGCCAGTCGGCCGTCCGCGCCGCCTGGGCGGTCGCCCTGGTCGGCCTGGTCTTCGCGGCCCTGTCCAACAAGTCCGCCTGGGCGGGCCCGGCGACCCTCGTCTACGGCATCGCGATCGTGTCCGCCGCGGCGCTCGGCGCCGAGGGGGCACGCGCGCGTGTCGCCGAGCAGAGCTTCGGCTGGCGGCAGCCGGTGGCGGCCCTGATCGCCTTCGCCTCCGCCGCGGGCCCGTTGCTCGTCGCCGCCGGCTGGATGATCGCGGGCGCCGACGGCCCGGTCGAACGGCGCGACGCCGCCCAGGTGCCCGCCTTCGTCGCCGAGGACAGCACCACCACCGACCAGGTGCGCACCCTCGTCCTCGACAGCGACAGCGCCGCGCGCGTGAACTACATGCTGGTGCGCGGCTCCGGCGCCCGCATGGGAGACGCCGAGGTGACCGCCGCCGACGGCGAGAACGCCGAGCTCGACAAGGTCGTCGCCAACCTGGTCGCCGGCTCCGGCGCCGACCAGGCCGACCAGCTCGGCGGGTTCGCGGTGCGCTACGTCCTCGTCCACAAGGGCGCGCCGCGCGACGTCACACGCGTGCTGGACGCCACGCCCGGCCTGTCCCGGCTCAGCCAGCAGAACGGCGGCGCCCTGTGGCGCGTCGACCGGCAGGTCTCCCGGGCGACCATCGTCTCCGCGAACGGCTCGGGCACGCCCGACTCCGTGCCCGCGGGGCCCGTCGACATCCACACCACCGTCCCGACCGGCGCCGACGGCCGTATCCTGCGCCTGGCCGACTCGGCCGCGCCCGGCTGGACGGCCACCCTGGACGGCAAGCCGCTGACCCGCACCACGGTCGACGGCTGGGCCCAGGGCTTCGAACTCCCCTCCTCCGGCGGGAAGCTGGACGTCACCTACGACACCCCGTTCACGCACACCGTCTGGCTGTTGCTCCAGGGCGCGCTCGCCGTCGTCCTGGTCGTCCTGGCCCTGCCCGGCCGCCGCCGCGACGTCGACGACGACCTCCCCGAGGAGCAGCCGATCCCCGCCCAGGCCGTCGAGGGCGAGGGCCGCCGCGCCCGCCGCCTGCGCGCCCAGGCGGAGTCCGAGGAGGGGACGACTGCGCAGGACGGCGGCGACTACTCGGGCGCCGCGGAGGAGCGGCCCCCGGTCTCGGTCCCGCAGCAGCCGTCCTACGACGAATGGGATCCGGCCTCCTATCCGGCGGGCGACGGCCACAACACCGGCTACGCCGGCCAGTACCAGGACACCGGCCAGTACCAGACGGGCGGCTACGACCAGCAGACCTACGACCCGTACCAGACGGGCCAGTACGACCCGTACGCCTACGGCGGGCAGCACGGGCAGGCGGCGTACGACCCGACGTACCAGCAGGGCTACGACCCCGCCTATGACCCGGCCGCCCAGCACCACCAGGGCACCGGCGGCGAGCACCACGACGGGAGCCAGCAGTGAACCGCACCACCCTGTCCCTGTTCGCCGGTACGGCCGCCCTCGCGGCGGTCACCGGGTTCGCCGCGCTCAACGCGCCGGCCACGTCGCCCGCGCACACCGCCCAGGCGGCCGCCCAGTTGCCCGTGGAGCGCACCACCCTGCTGTGCCCGGCGCCGAGCCTGTCCGACATAGCCGACACCTCGTACACCTCGTTCGCGCCCGTCACCAAGGGCACCACGAGCGACGGCAAGGCCGGACTCCAGGCGGCCACCGAGCAGTCGGCGAACGGGACGGGCGGCAAGAAGAAGGCGTCCAAGCCCGTCCTCACCCCGAAGGCGCCCGGCACCCCGGCCACCGGGGACATCTCCGGCGCCGACGGTCCCGCCTATGTCGGCACCGCCGAGGGCAAGTACGCCCCCGGCTGGACCGTCCAGGAGACCACCGCGGTCGCCGCGGGTACCGGGCGCGGCCTTCAGGGGGTCAACTGCACGCCGGCCGACACCGACTTCTGGTTCCCCGGCGCCGGCACCGCGTCCGGCCGCACCGACTACGTGCACCTCACCAACCCCGACGACAGCGCGGCCGTGGTCGACATCGAGCTGTACGGCAAGGACGGCCAGCTCAAGTCCTCGGTGGGGGAGGGCATCACGGTCGCGCCGCACGCCAGCGAGCCGGTCCTGCTGTCCACGCTCACCGACGAGAAGCAGACCGACCTGACCGTGCATGTGAACGTGCGCAGCGGGCGGGTCGGCGCGAGTGTGCAGGCCCTGGACGACAGGACCGGCGGTGACTGGCTGGCCGCCTCCGCCGACCCGTCGGGCAGCCTGGTACTGCCGGGCATCCCCAAGGACGCCACGGACGTCCGGCTGATCGCCTTCACCACCGGAAACACCGACGCCGACCTGAAGGTGCGCCTCGCCTCCCCGGCCGGCCTGATCACCCCGGCGGGCAACGAGACGCTGCATGTGAAGGCGGGCATGACGACCGCGACCGACCTCGGCGACGTCACGCGCGGCGAGGCGGGTTCGCTGGTCCTCACACCCACCGACCAGTCCGTACCGGTGGTGGCCGCGCTGCGCGTCACCCGCGGCAAGAGCGGCAAGCAGGAGACCGCGTACATCCCGGCGACCGCGCCGGTCGGCACGCGGGCGACGTCCGCCGACAACAGCGGCAAGGGCACCACCCTGTCCCTGACCGCTCCCACCGGCACCGCCCAGGTCAAGGTCACGGCGTCGGCGGGCAGCGGCGGCGGTACGGCGGTGTCCAAGACGTTCACGATCAAGTCCGGCACCACCCAGGACGTCGACGCACCGGTCCCGTCCGGCCTGAAGGGCACCTACGCCCTGACCGTGGAGCCGATCTCAGGCGGCCCGGTCTACGGCGCCCGCACCCTGGCGGCCACCGAGGGCGGCGTCCCGGGCTTCACCATCCAGACCCTCCCCGACGACCGCGGCACGGTGGCCGTACCGGAGGCGGACCAGGATGTGTCGGTGCTGCAGCAGTAGACCGCGCCGGAAGGGCCTCTGCTCACTCCTCGCCGTAGCGGGGGTCCACCGTCTCCGGGGTGAGCCCGAGCAGTTCGGCGACCTGCTCCACGACGACCTCGTGCACCAGCGCGGCCCGCTCGTCGCGCCCCTTGGTGCGGATCTCGACCGGCCGCCGGTACACGACCACGCGCGCCCGGCGTCCCTCGCGCGCGGGGATGATCCCGCCCAGCGGCACCGCCTCGTCGCTCCAGCTCTCGCCGTGCCGGTCCTGGAGCCGGGGCACTTCCAGCACCAGGAAGTCGATGTCGTCGAGCTGTGGCCAGCGCCGCTCCAGGCGCTCCACGGAGTCCTGCACCAGGTCTGCGAACACGTCGGCGCGGCTTGCGGCCAGCGGCACCTGAGGTGGCGCGATCGGCCCGCGCATGCCCCGACCGTGGCGATCGCGTCGACGAGGCCCGGGGCCGGCGGCACGGGGCGGTACACGGTTGTCCATCACTGGTGAAGCGTAGTCCTCGCGGGCTCCGGGCGCGCCGCCCCGCGCATCGACACCGGCCCGGAGCGACATGTCGGAGGATGACCATTCCAGCCAAGGTTGGGCTCGTTTCCGTATCTCTACAAGACCGGCGAGCTCAAGGCAATTGACGGTGTTTGTGCCGGCTCATGACCGGATGCGGTGCAGACCCGGATCCTGGACTGTGCCGTCCACGCAGGTCAGTGGGGCGTGTCCGGAGGGGTGTGTGGGGCGTTTCACAACACGACACGGTGGAGTGACCTGGGGGAGAGTCGTCGCGGCCCGCTCAAGAGTGCGGTACCGTCCAACGTCGTGAGCCCTGTACGTCGCTGTTCGCGAACCGCCTGCGGCCGACCCGCCGTCGCGACGCTGACGTACGTCTACGCCGACTCGACCGCGGTCCTCGGCCCGCTCGCGACCTACGCCGAACCCCACTGCTACGACCTGTGCGCCGAGCACTCCGAGCGCCTCACCGCCCCGCGCGGCTGGGAGGTCGTCCGGCTCATCGACGGCTCCGCCCCGGCCCGTCCCAGCGGGGACGACCTGGAAGCCCTTGCCAACGCGGTGCGCGAGGCCGCCCGCCCCCGGGAGCGGGCGGCCGAGGCGGGTGGCGGCGGACGTGGCGCGGACCCGATGGAGGTCGCGCGGCGCGGCCATCTGCGGGTGCTGCGGTCACCGGACAACTGAGTCCCTCCGCAGCGGTCGCCCGGGGTCTCTTCCGGCTCCGTCCCGTTGCGTTCTCCCCCTCCGTCTCGTTGGGTTCTCCACCTCCGTCGTGTTCGGTGATGCACACCCATTGACGTGTCGTTGTCGCGGACACGACCATTCCGGATGACCGGCGGGAAATCGATTTCCGCATGCCGGAATCAGGGGAGGCGTCCGTGTACGTTCAGGAACTGGAACCCGTCGCCCACTCCCTGGGCCTGTCCGCCCTGGTGGCCGCCCTGCCCCTGGTGATCGTTCTGATCCTGCTCGGCGGTGTCCGTACGAAAGCCCACCTCGCGGGCCTGACGGGGCTTCTGGCGGCCGTACTTGTCGCCCGCCTCGCCTACGGCATGCCGCTCGGCCAGACGCTCTCCAGCGCCGCCCAGGGCGCCGCGTTCGGTCTGTTCCCCATCCTGTGGATCGTCGTCAACGCCCTGTGGGTGTACCGGATGACGGTCCGCACCCGTCACTTCGACATCCTGCGCCGCTCGTTCGGGCGACTCTCCGACGACCCGCGCATCCAGGCCCTGGTGATCGCCTTCTGCTTCGGCGCCCTCCTGGAGGCGCTGGCCGGATTCGGCGCCCCGGTCGCGATCTGCTCGGTCATGCTCGTCGCCCTCGGCTTCGACCCGGCGCGCGCGGCCGTGGTCTCCCTGGTCGCCAACACCGCCCCGGTCGCCTTCGGCGCGATGGGCACGCCCGTGGTCACGCTCGCCCAAGTCACCGGACTCCCACTGGACTCGGTGGCCTCCGTGGTGGGCCGTCAGACCCCGTTGCTGGCCCTGGTGGTGCCCCTGGTGCTGGTCGGCCTCGTCGACGGCACGCGCGGGCTGCGCGAAACCTGGGTGCCCGCCCTGGCGTGCGGAACCGCCTTCGCCGTAGCCCAGTTCGCCGCCTCCAACTACCTGTCCGCCCAACTCGCCGACATCTGCGCCGCCCTGGCCGGCGCGGCCGCCCTGATCGCCGTACCGCACACGCGCGTGCCCGCCACCGAGGAGGTCCGCGCGGCCGTGCTCACGGGCGCCCGCAGCGCGGACCTCGGCGAACCCGACGCGCGCCCCGAAGTCCTGCGCGCCTACGCCCCGTACGCCCTCATCATCGTCGTCTTCTCCGTCGCCCAGATCCCGCCCGTCAAGGACTGGCTCGCCCAGGCGACCCAGGTCTACGACTGGCCCTTCCTGGACGTCGTCAACCCGAAGGGCGCACCGGTCGGCGGAAATCTCTTCACCTGGCCGGTGGTCTCCACGGGCGGCACGCTCGTGCTGATCGCCGGCATCGCCACGGCGGCCGTCCTGCGCGTGCACGCGCGCGTGGCGGTCGCGGAGTGGGTGGCGACGGTAAGGGAGTTGAGGTTCGCGATCCTGACCGTGACGTCCGTCCTCGCCCTGGCCTACGTCATGAACCTCTCCGGACAGGCGGCCACCATCGGCCAGTTCGTGGCAGCGGCCGGTGCGGGCCTCGCCTTTCTGTCCCCGGTCCTCGGCTGGTTCGGCGTCGCGGTCTCCGGCTCCGACACCTCGGCCAACGCGCTCTTCGGCGCCCTCCAGGTGAGCGCCGCACACGAGTCGGGACTCTCGCCGGAACTCCTGGCGGCCGCCAACAGCTCCGGCGGCGTGCTCGGCAAGATGATCTCCCCGCAGAACCTCACGATCGCCTGCGCGGCGGTCGGCCTGGCGGGCCGCGAGGGGGACCTGCTGCGCAGGGTGCTGCCGTGGAGCCTCGGGCTGCTGCTGGTGATGTGCCTGATCGTGGTGGGCCAGAGCACGCCGGTGCTGGGGTGGATGCTGCCGTGACTGACGGCGCGGACGGAATGCGCGGCATCGACTGCGGGTGCCTGCCTGCGCGTGCCTGACTGCGCGGCACCGACTGCGCGTGACTGACCGCGCGGGTCTGACCGCGTCTGAGCACGGCAGATCGCTTGGGATCGCCGCAGATCACGGCGGAGAGTCCGCCGGGAGTCCGCCGGGAGCTCTCCGGGAGTCCGCTGGGAACCCGCCAGTGGATCCGCTGAGGGCTCCCGCGTCCGCCCCTTACCTCGGGCAGGTAGTTTGGGGCGACCGACAGGACTTCAGGAGGGTTGGCCCGTGGCTGCTGATCTGGCGCAGATCGTGAAGGCGTACGACGTGCGCGGGGTGGTTCCGGACCAGTGGGACGAGGCGATCGCCGAACTGTTCGGCGCCGCGTTCGCACAGGTGACCGCTGCCGCCGCGATCGCCGTCGGGCATGACATGCGGCCCTCCTCGCCCGGTCTGTCCCGCGCCTTCGCGCGCGGTGCGGCGGCCCGTGGCGTCGACGTCACCGAGATCGGCCTGTGCTCGACCGACCAGCTGTACTACGCCTCGGGCGCACTCGGCCTGCCCGGCGCGATGTTCACGGCCTCGCACAACCCGGCGCAGTACAACGGCATCAAGATGTGCCGCGCGGGAGCGGCGCCGGTCGGCGAGGACACGGGCCTTGCGGAGATCCGGGCCCTGACAGAGGGCTGGTTGGCGGAGGGCGCGCCCGGTCCGGCCGCCACGCCGGGAACCATCACCTCCCGCGACACGTTGACGGACTACGCGGCCCATCTGCTCTCGCTCGTGGACCTGACCTCCATCCGCCCCCTGAAGGTCGTGGTCGACGCGGGCAACGGCATGGGCGGCCACACCGTCCCGACCGTCTTCGAGGGCCTGCCCCTGACCCTCGTCCCGATGTACTTCGAGCTGGACGGCACCTTCCCCAACCACGAGGCCAACCCGCTGGACCCGGCCAACCTCGTGGACCTGCAGCAGCGCGTCCGCGAGGAGGGGGCCGACCTCGGGCTCGCGTTCGACGGCGACGCGGACCGCTGCTTCGTCGTCGACGAACACGGCGACCCGGTCTCCCCGTCGGCGATCACCGCACTCGTCGCGGCGCGCGAACTCGCTCGCAACGGCGGCAAGGGCACGATCATCCACAACCTGATCACGTCATGGACCGTCCCCGAGGTGGTCCGGGAGAACGGCGGCACCCCGGTCCGCACCCGCGTCGGCCACTCGTTCATCAAGGGCGAGATGGCGAAGTCCGGCGCGATCTTCGGCGGCGAGCACTCGGCCCACTACTACTTCAAGGACTTCTGGAACGCGGACACGGGCATGCTGGCCGCCCTGCACGTCCTCGCGGCCCTCGGCGGCCAGACGGGCCCCCTGTCCTCCCTGGTGGCCCAGTACGACCGCTACACCGGCTCCGGAGAGATCAACTCCACGGTCGCCGACCAGAAGGCCAGCCTCGCGGACATCCGCGCGGTCTACGGAGACCGCGAGGACATCACCCTGGACGACCTGGACGGACTGACCGTCACCGCCGCCGACTGGTGGTTCAACGTCCGTCCGTCCAACACGGAACCACTGCTGCGCCTGAACACGGAGGCGAGGGACGAGGCGACCATGACGAAGGTACGCGACGAGGTACTGGCGATCATCAGGGGCTGAGGTCGGCCCCGCCCGTCCCGGCGGCGGTAATCTGACCGCACGCGAACATCCCACCCCCTGAAGGGAAACCCCATGCCGCTCGAAGCCGGTCTTCTGGAGATCCTCGCCTGCCCGGCCTGCCACGCCCCCCTCAAGGAGCAGGACACCGAGCTGATCTGCACCGGCCAGGACTGCGGCCTGGCGTACCCCGTCCGCGACGGCATCCCCGTCCTCCTCGTCGACGAGGCCCGCCGAGCCGGCTAAGCACCACGACCACAACCTCAGCCACAACCGCAAGGCACCAGGACCCCGGCAACCGGAGGCCGCTCCCATGCTCGACGAATCGCTGCTCGACACCCCGGAGAGCCTCGCCGCGGCCGACCGCCGAGGGCTGCTGCGCGGCGCGGCCGAGGCCGGCGCCCGCGTCCGTACCGCGGCCCGGCACGCCGTCGAGGCGGGTGTCCAGGAGCTGAAGCCGGACGGCCGCCCACGCGCCGTCCTGATCGCGGGCCCCGGCGTCGCCGCCACCCACGCCGCCGACCTCCTGGGCTCGCTGGCCGGCCCCGGCAGCCCCGTCATCCGGCTCGCCCCCGCCGGCGTCGCCCCGGCCGCCGGCGCCCTGCGCTGGGAACTCCCCGGCTGGGCCGGCCCCGTCGACCTGCTGCTGATCGCCACCCCGGACGGCACCGAACCCAGCCTCTCCCTCCTCGCCGACCAGGCCTACCGGCGCGGCTGCTCGGTCGCCGCCGTGGCCCCCGCCCAGACCCCGCTCGCCGAGGCGGTGACAGGCGCCCACGGCCTGTTCGTACCGATGGCCACGGCACCGTACGACCACGGCGAGCCGCTCGCCGGCTCCTCCCCGGGCGTCCTGTGGGCGCTGCTCACCCCGCTGCTCGTCCTCCTCGACCGCATCGGCCTGGTCACCGCCCCGCCGGAGGACCTGGACAAGGTCGCCGACCGCCTCGACCGCATCGCCGAGCGCTGCGGCCCGGCCATCGTGACCTACAGCAACCCCGCCAAGACCCTCGCCTCGGAACTCGCCGACGCGCTTCCGGTGGTCTGGACGGAGGGCGTCTCGGCCGGCCCCGCGGGCCGCCGCTTCGCCGCCGCCCTCGCCGAACTGGCCGGCCGTCCCGCCCTGGTCGCCGAACTCCCCGAGGCCCTGGCGGCCCACCACGCCCTGCTCGCAGGCCCGCTCGCCGCCAGCGCCGACCCGGACGACTTCTTCCGCGACCGCGTGGAGGAGGCCCCCGCGCTGCACGCGCACGTGGTGCTGCTGCGCGACCGCCCCCTCGGCGGGCTCACCGCCGCCCCCGCAGCCCGCGATCTCGCGCTCAGCCACGACACCCCGATCAGCGAGCTGGAGCCCGAGGCGGGCGACGAGCTGGAGAGCCTGGCGGAACTGATCGCCGTCACGGATTTCGCCGCCGTTTACCTCGCGCTCGCTTCGGGGGCCTGAGGTGGACACCGACACCGGGCCCGCCGTACGAAGGACGACCTGAGGGCCGTACCGAAGGCGAACCGGTGGGGGACACGCGGTGAACACGGCCGCCGTACACCGCCGTGCGGCGCGCCCTGCGTCCCCGCGCAACCCTGTTCGCCCCCGTACGCAGAGAGAACCGGCAGAGAGAAGTCATGGACCGCCTCGACAACACCATCCGCCCCTACGCCTGGGGTTCCCCGACCGCCATCCCGAAGCTGCTCGGGGTCGAGCCGAGCGGCGAGCCGCAGGCGGAGATGTGGATGGGCGCACACCCGGGCGCCCCCTCGCGCACCGTGCGCGGCACGCTCGTCGAGGTCATCGACGCCAACCCGAAGGCCGAGCTGGGTGAGCCGGCCGTGGCCAAGTTCGGCCCGCGCCTGCCCTTCCTGCTCAAGATCCTCGCCGCCGGCGCCCCGCTCTCCCTCCAGGTGCACCCCAACCTGGAGCAGGCCAGGGAGGGTTACGAGGACGAGGAGCGGCGCGGTATCCCCGTGGACGCCCCGCACCGCAACTACAAGGACGCCAACCACAAGCCCGAACTGATCTGCGCGCTCACCCAGTTCGACGGCCTGTGCGGCTTCCGCACCCCGCTGCAGGCGGCCGAACTCCTCGAAGCCCTCGGCGTCGACTCCCTCAAGCCGTATGCCGACCTGCTGCGCGCCCAGCCGGAGGAGGAGGCGCTGCGCGAGGTCCTCACCGCGATCCTCACAGCCGACCGCGAGGAGATGGCGCACACGGTCGCCGAGGCCGCGGCCGCCTGCACCCGACTCGGCGGCGACCACGCGCCCTACGCCGACATCGCCGACCACTACCCGGGCGACCCCGGCGTGATCGCCGCGATGCTCCTCAACCACGTCCGGCTCCAGCCCGGCGAGGCCCTCTTCCTCGGCGCCGGCATCCCGCACGCCTACCTCAACGGCCTGGGCGTCGAAATCATGGCCAACTCCGACAACGTGCTGCGCTGCGGCCTGACTCCCAAGCACGTCGACGTCCCCGAACTCCTGCGCGTCGTCCGCTTCGAGGCGGGTGACGCGGGCGTGCTGCGCCCCGAGGCCGCCCCGGACGGCGAGGAGGTCTACGAGACGCCGATCGACGAGTTCCGGCTCTCCCGGTACGTCCTGCCCGAGGGCACCACCGCCCACGACCTCACCCTGCCGACCCCGCAGATCCTGCTCTGCACGGCCGGTGCGGTCCGGGCGGACGAGCACGAGCTGACCCCCGGCCGGTCGGTGTTCGTCCCCGCGGGCGAAAAGGCCGAGGTCTCGGGCGCGGGCACGGTCTTCCGTGCGACGGTGATCGTCTGAAGGACCGGTGTTTCCCGTTGAGTCGGATTGTCATACCGGGGTTGTGGATACCTGATGAGCCACTCCCATGCAGGACTGCAAGAATGACCCACGGGCAAAGCACGGGCAAAGACGAGCACCGGCAAAGACCACGACCGGCGCAGACGAGCACCGGCGAGGACAAGCACGCCCGGACGGCGTAGACGGACGACGGCGAGAAGGGACAACGCGGACACATGAGCGCGTCAGGCGGCAACAGGGCGATCGTGGCGGCACTCGGCGCCAACCTCGCGATCGCGGCATCGAAGTTCGTGGCCTTCGCGTTCAGCGGCTCCTCGTCGATGCTCGCCGAGGGCGTCCACTCGGTCGCCGACTCCGGCAACCAGTTCCTGCTGCTCATCGGCGGCAAGAAGGCCCAGCGCGAGGCGACCCCGCAACACCCCTTCGGCTTCGGCCGCGAGCGGTACATCTACGCCTTCCTCGTCTCGATCGTCCTCTTCTCGGTCGGCGGCATGTTCGCCATCTACGAGGGCTACGAGAAGATCAGCCACCCGCACGAGGTCGAGCACTGGTACTGGCCGGTGGGCGTCCTCGCCTTCGCGATCATCGCCGAGGGCTTCTCCTTCCGCACGGCCATCAAGGAGTCCAACGAGCTGCGGGGCAAGCTGTCCTGGGCGCAGTTCATCCGCCGCGCCAAGGCCCCCGAGCTGCCGGTCGTCCTCCTTGAGGACTTCGGCGCCCTCATCGGCCTGGTCCTCGCCCTCTGCGGCGTCGGCCTCGCTCTGCTCACCGGGGACGGCGTCTGGGACGGCATCGGCACGGTCTGCATCGGTGTCCTGCTGGTCGTGATCGCCCTCGTCCTCGCCGCCGAGACCAAGTCCCTCCTCCTCGGCGAGGCCGCGGGCGTCGAAGAGGTCAAGAAGATCGAGGCCGCGATCGTCGACGGCGACACGGTCACCGGCATCATCCACATGCGCACGCTCCACCTCGGCCCCGAGGAGCTGCTCGTCGCCGCCAAGATCGCCGTCCAGCACGACGACACGGCCGCCGAGGTCGCCAAGGCCATCAACGCCGCCGAGGCCCGCATCCGCGCCGCGGTCCCCATCGCCCGCGTGATCTACCTCGAACCCGACATCTACAGCGAGGCCGAGGCCGCCAAGGGCCCCGACCCGCAAGCCACTCCCGGCGGCCCGACCCCGCCCCCCGCCGGCCACTGAGCCGCACCCCGACCGACCGGGACAGGCCCGCTCCTCCGACGGGGGAGCGGGCCTGTCGCGGTTGGGTCTCCGGGTCGCGGGTTGGTGCCGGTCGCGGTTGGGTGTCGGTCGCGTTCGGTGTCCGCGGCGGTTGGGCGTCCGTGGCTGTTGGGTGCCCGTCCCCTTGGACGCCTGTCGTGGTCGGAGGTCCGGCGTGGTGGATTTCCGCCGCCGTAGGGAGACCCGCCGCGCCCGAGCCCCTCCGGGCTCAGCTCGTGCCCGCCTCCGGCCCCCGGCCTCCGGCCCCCGGCGTCCGGCCCCGGCCCCCGGCGTCCGGCCCCGGCCTCCGGCCCCGGCCCCGGCCTCCGGCCCCGGCCCCCGGCGTCCGGCCCCGGCCCCCGGCGTCCGGCCCCGGCCCCCGGCGTCCGGCCCCGGCCCACGGCGTCCGGCCTCCGGCCCCGGCCCCCGGCCTCATGCCCCGGCCCACGGCCTCCGGCCCAGCGCACGCCCGAACCCGAACACGGGCCCGTCTTCCCTCGCCTTCCCCCGCCGGGGAGCGGGTCCGCCGTCATCCGTTCACCCGACCTCGCTCAGCACGCCCAGCACCGCCCGCTCGTCCGGTGCCGTCAGCAGCCGGTCCCGGAACCCGGCGTCCATCAACTTCCGTGACAGCAGGGCGAGTATCCGCAGATGCTCGTCGCCCGCGGCCGCCTCCGGTACGGCGATCATGAAGACCAGCCGCGCCTTCGTACCGTCCAGCGAGCCCCAGTCGACGCCCTCGGCCGACCGCGCGAACCCGACGACGGGCGCGGTCACCGCGTCCGTCTTGGCGTGCGGGACCGCGATCTCCTCGCCGAGCCCGGTCGTCCCCTGCTCCTCGCGCCGCAGTGCGGTAGCCACCAGCTCCTCGACGTCCGCGACCCGGCCACTGTGCGCCAGCAACCCGGCCATCTCCCGGATCGCGTCCTCCTTGCCGTTGGCGTCCAGCCGGACCTTGACGGTCCGTTCGGTCAGATACCCGGAGAGAACCTCGGCCGAGTCGCGTTCCGTCGATCCCGCCCCCGGCCGGCCGATCGCGCTCGTCGCCTCCGGCAGCTGAGCCGTGCCGTCTGCCGCCGTCTCCGTCCCTGCCGTCTCCGTCTCCGTCCCCGTCCCTGCCGTCCTCGCCGTCCGATCGGCCGCACCGACCGCCGCCGGAACCGCAGCGCCACCGGCCACCGCCCCGACCAGCACGGACTCGGGTACCTCGACCGGCTCGCCCGCGCCCCCCGCCGGCTCGCCACCCTTCTTCCGCACGCTCAGATCGACCAGCGCCACGGTCGTCACCGCCGTCACCACCGCCCCGATGGCGACGGCCACGAAGAACATCGGTACGCCACTCACCGCGCCCAGCACCGCCACGATCGGCCCGCCGTGCGGTACCGCGTCCTTCACCCCGGCCAGCCCGGCGATCGCACCGGCCACCGCGCCACCCAGCATGTTGGCCGGGATGACCTGCGCGGGCCGCGCCGCGGCGAACGGGATCGCGCCCTCCGAGATACCGAAGCAGCCCATGAACAGGGAGGCCAGCCCGGTCTCCCGCTCCTGCTCGTCGTACAACCGCCTCCGGACCAACGTGGCCAGCCCCTGGCCCAGCGGCATGACCGGGATCGCGGCCGCGCACATGCCCATCACCGTCTGGTTGCCGGTCGCGATCAGCCCGGCGCCGAAGAGGAACGCCGTCTTGTTGACCGGCCCGCCCATGTCGAACGCGATCATCAGGCCCAGGATCGCGCCCAGCAGGATCGCGCTCGTGCCCGTCATCCCGCTCAGCCAGCTGGTCAGATGCTCGAAGACCCAGGCGATCGGCTTCCCGATCACATAGATGAAGAACAGCCCGAGCGCCGTCGTCGCCACGATCGGGATCACGATGATCGGCATGATCGGCTGGACGAACTTCGGGACCCTGACCTTCTTGATCCACAGCACCAGATATCCGGCCAGGAACCCGGTCACGATCGCCCCGATGAACCCCGCGCCCGCCTTCGAGTCGTACAGCGCCCCGGTGTTGGCGATCCAACCGCCGATCATGCCCGGCACCAGCGCGGGCCGGTCTCCGATGGCGTACGCGATGTACCCGGACAGGATCGGCACCATCAGCGTGAAGCCGATGACACCGATGTTGTTCACGTCCATCCAGAAGGAGTCCTTCGGGATGACGAGCCCGCCCGAGGGGTCGGGGCTGCCGCCCAGCGAGAGCGAGATCGCGATCAGCAACCCGCCGACCACGACGAACGGAATCATGTAACTGACGCCGTTCATCAGCGCCTTGTAGGCGACGCTCCGCTCCTTGCCGCCGCCCCCTGCCGGCGACCCGGCCGTGCCCCCGGGCTCGTGCACGGGCGCCGACCGCACCTGCTCGATCAGCCGCTCGGGATGGTGGATGCCCTCGGCCACCCCGACCTTGAGCACCCGCTTCCCCACGAAGCGGCTCAGGTCCACGTCCTTGTCGGCGGCGACGATGACACCGTCCGCGCTGCTGACATCGTTGTCATTCAACGCATTCTCGACCCCGATGGAACCCTGCGTCTCCACCTTCATCTCGACACCGCGGCTCTGGGCGGCCTGTGTGAGCTTCTCGGCGGCCATGTAGGTGTGCGCGATACCCGTCGGGCATGCGGTCACCGCCAGCAGCTTCAACTTCTTCGGCTCGTCACCGTGGCTGCCCGTGGGGGGAGGGCCGGCCGGACTGGTCACATCGATCTCCTAACGCCTTCGTCACACGAAACGCCGTCCCGGACACTCCGCGCGACGATCGGAACTCCCGATCTCCCTGCATCCTGCAACACCGCCGCCCCTGGCTCAAACGTGCGAAAGTCCTGGTTGATCCCTTTCTAGTGGCTCCTGTTCACCCCTTCACGGAGACGCTCGTCACCCCTTCACATTCCACCCCGCCTGCCTCGCTCCCCTCCTCGAACGGCGTGAACTGTTCTGAGGCGGACTGGGGGCGCCCCGCCCCACCGGTGTAGCTTGGGACGGAGCCAGACGTCGCTGCTGATGGCGGTCGGGCGGTCCCACGCGGGCCGGCCGAGGGAGAGAGGGCCTCCGACGGACTGCGCTGCGCGTACGTGGGCATCCCTGTGTCCTCTTCTCGGGCACCTCTGTGTCCGCCGCCGCGCAGACCAGCCGTACCCACCCTCGACCCGATACCGAGGAGCAGCTCGTATGACGACTGTCGACAACCGACAGGACTTCAAGGTCGCCGACCTCTCCCTGGCCGAGTTCGGCCGCAAGGAGATCACCCTCGCCGAGCACGAGATGCCCGGCCTGATGGCGATCCGTAAGGAGTACGCCGACGCGCAGCCGCTGGCCGGCGCCCGCGTCACCGGCTCCCTGCACATGACCGTGCAGACGGCCGTCCTGATCGAGACCCTGGTCGCCCTGGGCGCGCGGGTCCGCTGGGCGTCCTGCAACATCTTCTCCACCCAGGACCACGCGGCCGCCGCCATCGCCGTCGGCCCGAACGGCACGCCCGACAACCCGCAGGGCATCCCGGTCTTCGCCTGGAAGGGCGAGACCCTGGAGGAGTACTGGTGGTGCACGGAGCAGGCGCTGACCTGGCCGGACAGCCCCACCGGCGGCCCCAACATGATCCTCGACGACGGCGGTGACGCCACCCTCCTCGTCCACAAGGGCGTCGAGTACGAGAAGGACGGCAAGGTCCCCGGCCTGGAGACCGCCGAGTCCGACGAGCACCGCGTCATCCTCGAACTCCTGCACCGCACCATCACGGACGGCTCGCAGAAGTGGACCCAGCTGGCGTCCGAGATCCGCGGCGTGACCGAGGAGACCACGACCGGCGTCCACCGCCTGTACGAGATGCAGCGCGACGGCGTCCTCCTGTTCCCGGCGATCAACGTCAATGACGCCGTCACCAAGTCGAAGTTCGACAACAAGTACGGTTGCCGCCACTCCCTGATCGACGGCATCAACCGCGCCACCGACGTCCTGATCGGCGGCAAGACCGCGGTCGTCTGCGGCTACGGCGACGTGGGCAAGGGCTGCGCGGAGTCCCTGCGCGGACAGGGCGCCCGCGTGATCATCACCGAAATCGACCCGATCTGCGCCCTCCAGGCCGCGATGGACGGCTACCAGGTCACGACCCTCGAAGAGGTCGTCGACAAGGCCGACATCTTCATCACCACGACCGGCAACAAGGACATCATCATGGCCTCGGACATGGCCAAGATGAAGCACCAGGCCATCGTGGGCAACATCGGCCACTTCGACAACGAGATCGACATGGCCGGCCTCGCCAAGATCCCCGGCATCGTCAAGGACGAGGTCAAGCCGCAGGTCCACACCTGGAAGTTCCCCGACGGCAAGGTGATCATCGTCCTCTCCGAGGGCCGCCTGCTGAACCTGGGCAACGCCACCGGCCACCCGTCGTTCGTGATGTCCAACTCCTTCGCGGACCAGACCCTGGCCCAGATCGAGCTGTTCACCAAGCCCGACGAGTACCCGGTCGGCGTCTACACGCTGCCCAAGCACCTCGACGAGAAGGTCGCCCGCCTGCACCTGGACGCGCTCGGCGTGAAGCTCACGACGCTGCGCCCCGAGCAGGCCGCGTACATCGGCGTGAACGTCGAGGGCCCGTACAAGTCGGACCACTACCGCTACTGAGGTACCGCAGCGGTGAGATACCGCTGCTGAGTCCGCGGCCCGTCCCCGGGAAGCACGCCAGTGCACTGACGCGCTCTCCCGGAGGCAGGCGCTCCGGTCCACCGAGGCAGGCCCCCGCACCCCCGTGTCGGGGGCCTGCCCCTTTGGCCCCGGCCCACCCTCGCGGCCGTACCGCAGGACCGAGACCGCTGACCGAGCACCGGACCAGCTGCCCGCTAAGATCCAGGACCCCCATGCCCCGCGGCCGTTATTCGCTCCACGATCCGCACGATCACACCCCCCTCGGCGAAGAACACTTCCAGTGCGCCCCCGGCCCCTCCGGCTGGCGCTATGTCTCCCAAGTGACCACCCCCTCCGGTGACCACCGCGGCTCGGTCGACCTCGCCCTCGACGACCTCGGCCGCCCCATCCGCCTCGAACTCCACGCCAGGGGTTGGCGGGTGCGCGGCGCCGCCCTCGACGGCGTCACCTGGGTCCGTACGGACCCCACCGGCGCTCATGCCACCGAAGGCCATGTGCGCGCCCACGCCTTCACCGGCACGTCCCCTGCGTTTCTGGTCGCCACCGCCCGTCTCCTGCGCCTCACCCCTTCCGCCGCCGCGACCCGCGTACGCCTCGTGGCCTTCACGGACCCGGTCCTCGCCCCGCGCACCGTGGACCAGTCCTGGGCCTTGGTGAAAAGCGAAGCACACGCCACTGACAACGGCCCCCTGACCGTGGACGAATACCAGGTCACAGCCCTGGACACGGGGGAGCAGCACACCGTGCACCTCGCCGGTGACGTGGTCCTGGCGGCATCCGGAATCGAGCTCGAGGACCTGCGGTCGCCGCCGTCCGTCTTCGACGACTGACCGTGCCGGCCGGAAGCTCGGGCCTAGGCCGGCGGTACGAATCCGGTGGAAGGCCGTCCGGCCGCTGGAGGCGTGGCCGATGCGGGAGCCGGGGGCTGCTCCACCGGCGGGGGATACGTCACGGCCGGTGCCGGCACCGGCACCGGGTGCCCGGACCGGTACGGAGGCGGCGGAGGCGCGGGCGCCTGAGGCACCGGAGGGTTGTAGTCATGGGGCGCACCCGGCACCGAGGGGCCGTAACCATAGGGCACACCCGGAACACCAGGCGTCGGCGGGGCGTACGCGTCCGACGCGCCGGACTCCGAGGGGGCATGGCCGACGAAGGCCCGCCGAGCCTCGCGCGCCTGCCGCTCCTGCACCACCGCCGCCAGATACGCCGCCGGAGGAATGCCCTGCGGCGCCGGAGTTCCCGTCCGGGCCGCGAGGTCGGCCGCAAGCTGCTCGGCCATCGCCCACGAGACGTGCGGGTCGAGCTGTTGCATCCGCGTCAGGTACTGCCGGACGGCAAGCCACAGCCCGTCCGGCACGGCCGACAGGTCCAGCTCCGTGAAACGTCCCGCCAGCCAGGGCGGGGGCGGTGGAATGAAGCGGGTCTGCCCGACAGGCACCCGTTCACGCACGACCAGGGTCCCCGCGAACACATCGCCCAGCCGCCGCCCACGCGCCGAGACCAGCGACGCGATACAGGCGACGACTCCGAACGTCACCAGAATCTCGACCACGCCGAGAGCCCCACGCACCAGCGCGTGCCGGAACCGGATGGGCCCGCCGTCATCGCGAACGACGCGCAAGCCGCACGCCATCTTCCCGAGCGAGCGCCCATGACTCAGTGTCTCCACCGCTATCGGCCCGCCCACCAGCAACAACAGGAAGGCGGCGATCGACAGCGCGAGCCGTGCGGCCTCGTCCAGTGAGGCCGTGGCCGCGACCAGACCTATGGACACACCGATGTAGACGGTCATGGCCACGACCAGGTCAAGCAGCACGGCCAGCGCCCTGCTGGGCACCCTCGCAGGACGCAGTTCGAGCGCCACCGCCTCACCCGTCACCAGCTCACTCACGCCCGGCCACCTTCCCCTGGTCTGCCCCGTACAGCGCAAGTCTGCCAAGCTGAGAGCGCATCGCGCCGCAGTACGACAAGCTGACAGCTACGACAGGCAGTCGACGAACAGCCGAGGAGCAGGCAGACCCGATGGACCTCGACGTCTTCGTCTCCGCACACCGAGCCGAATGGGACCGTCTCGACGCGCTCCTCCGGCGCCAGCGGCGCCTCAACGGAGCCGAAGCCGACGAACTCGTCGCCCTCTACCAGCGCACCGCCACGCACCTCTCCTTGATCCAGTCCAGCGCACCCGACCCACAGCTCGTCGGTCGCCTCAGCCAACTCGTGGCACGCGCGCGTAGTGCTGTGGCAGGGACCCGCCGCGCGTCCTGGCGCGATGTCGCGCGCTTTCTGGGGCAGGGATTTCCGGCCGCTGTCTACCGATCCCGTCACTGGTGGGTCCCCACCGCGCTCATATCAACCGCCGTCGCGATCCTCCTGGGCTGGTGGATCGGCAGCCACCCGGATGTGCAGTCGGCCATCGCCGCCCCCAGCCAACTGCGCGAGCTGACCCGCCCCGGTGGCGAGTACGAGACCTACTACTCCAGCCATCCCGCGGCTTCGTTCGCCGCCCAGGTGTGGACGAACAACGCCAGGGCCGCCGCGATGTGCCTGGTCCTGGGCGTCTTCCTAGGCCTCCCGGTCCTCTACATCCTCTTGGAGAACATGCTCAACCTGGGCGTCGGCTTGGGCCTGATGTCCTCGGCCGGCCGTCTCGACGCCTTCCTGGGCCTGGTGCTCCCGCACGGGCTGCTCGAGCTCACCGCGGTCTTCGTCGCAGCGGGTACCGGACTTCGCCTCGGCTGGACCCTCATAGACCCGGGCCCGCGCAGCCGCCGTACCGCTCTGGCCGAAGAGGGCCGCGCCGCCGTGGGCATGGCGATCGGGCTGGCCCTGGTCCTGTTCGTCTCCGGCGCCATCGAAGGCTTCGTCACCCCGTCCGGCCTGCCGACCTGGGCCCGCATCGCCATCGGAGTCGTCGCTGAGCTGGCCTTCCTCGCCTACGTCTTCGTCCTCGGCGGTCGTGCCGCACGCGCTGGCGAGACGGGAGACCTCGAGGAGACCGAGCGCAGCGCGTTCGTCCCAACGGCCGCCTGATGTGCGGAGACCTCTCGTGAGCTGCTAGTCTCCTCTTCGCCCCGGAAGACCCATTGACATGGGTCCGGCGGGGAGGTAGATTCAAACAGTTGCCTAGAACTGGACAGGTTCAGGGCTGATCGCTAGAATCGATCTGCTTCATAACGGAGAGTCCTCTCCCAACATCGAAGCCACTTCCGATTTACCCAGGAATGAATGGCCGGTCAGACCGGCCGAAAACTTCTGATAAAGTCGGACGCGCCGAAAGGAAGCCGGAAGGCAACCGAAAAGGCAAAGGCCCTCCAACGGCCACCGGAAATGAATTCCGACCGGGAACGGAACGGAAAACGGATCTGGTAAGGTTGGAAACACCGAAGGGAAGCCCGGAGGAAAGCCCGAGAGGGTGAGTACAAAGGAAGCGTCCGTTCCTTGAGAACTCAACAGCGTGCCAAAAGTCAACGC
>NZ_JBEXWP010000032.1:36803-108261 GCF_040629895.1 Streptomyces sp. NPDC005866 | reverse complement strand
CTGATCCGCCGCTCGGACGTCATGGTCGAGAACTTCGGCCCCGGCGCGGTCGACCGGATGGGCTTCACCTGGGACCGCATCAAGGAGATCAACCCCCGGATCGTGTACGCCTCCATCAAGGGCTTCGGCGAAGGCCCGTACACCAACTTCAAGGCGTACGAGGTCGTCGCCCAGGCCATGGGCGGCTCGATGGCCACCACCGGCTTCGAGGACGGCCCGCCACTGGCGACGGGCGCGCAGATCGGTGACTCGGGCACGGGCGTGCATGCAGTGGCCGGGATACTGGCGGCACTCTTCCAGCGTGAGCGGACCGGCCGCGGCCAGCGGGTCAATGTCGCCATGCAGCACGCCGTGCTCAATCTCTGCCGGGTGAAGCTGCGCGACCAGCAGCGGCTCGTGCACGGGCCGCTCGCCGAGTACCCCAACGAGGACTTCGGCGACGAGGTGCCCCGGTCCGGCAACGCCTCCGGCGGCGGCCAGCCCGGCTGGGCGGTGCAGTGCGCGCCGGGCGGCCCGAACGACTACGTGTATGTGATCGTGCAGCCCGTCGGCTGGCAGCCGGTCACGCAGCTGATCGGCCGGCCCGAACTCGCGGACGACCCCGAGTGGGCGACCCCGGAGGCCCGCCTCCCCAAGCTCAACAAGATGTTCCAGCTGATCGAGGAGTGGTCCTCGACGCTCCCCAAGTGGGAGGTGCTGGAGAAGCTCAACGCCCACAACATCCCGTGCGGGCCGATCCTGTCCACCAAGGAGATCATCGAGGACGAGTCGCTGGTCGCCAACGAGATGGTGGTCACCGTCCCGCACCCCGAGCGCGGCGAGTTCGTCACCGTGGGCAGCCCGCTCAAGCTCTCCGACTCCCCCGTGGACGTGACCGGTTCACCGCTGCTGGGCGAGCACAACGAAGAGGTCTTCATCGGCGAACTCGGCCTCGGTGACGAAGAGTTGCGCCTGCTCAAGTCGAACGGAGTGATCTGACGTGATGGCAGAGGACCGGGAGCTGCGGGTCCGCGCGCTCCTCGGCTCCGTGCGCGCCGAGGGCCGCGGTGCCCTCACCGCGCCCGAGGGCAAGGTGGTCGCCGACGCGTACGGGATCGCCGTGCCGGGCGAGGAGCTGGCGACCGACGTCGACGAGGCGGTTGCGTACGCGGCGCGCTTCGGCGGGCCGGTGGTGATGAAGATCGTCTCGCCGGACATCCTG
Source organism: Streptomyces sp. NPDC005866 (assembly GCF_040629895.1). Taxonomy (NCBI): domain Bacteria; kingdom Bacillati; phylum Actinomycetota; class Actinomycetes; order Kitasatosporales; family Streptomycetaceae; genus Streptomyces; species Streptomyces sp. NPDC005866. The sequence goes on along the minus strand of NZ_JBEXWP010000032.1, from coordinate 107,060 downwards.
CACAAGACCGACGCGGGCGGGGTGATCGTCGGCGTCGAGGGCGCGGCGGACGTGCGCGCGGCCTTCCACCGGATCGTCGAGAACGCGAGGGCGTACGACGCCGCCGCCCGGATCGAGGGCGTCCAGGTCCAGGAGTTGCTGCCGAAGGGCCTGGAGGTCATCGTCGGCGCGGTCACCGACCCGACGTTCGGGAAGGTCGTCGCCTTCGGGCTCGGTGGTGTGCTGGTCGAGGTGCTGAAGGACGTGACCTTCCGGCTCGCGCCCGTCACCGCCGACGAGGCGCTGTCGATGCTGGACTCCATCAAGGCGGCCGAGGTGCTGCGCGGGGTGCGCGGGCAGGCCGGCGTGGACCGCTGGGCGATCGCCGAGCAGATCCGGCGGGTCTCCCAACTGGTCGCGGACTTCCCGGAGATCGCCGAGGTGGACCTCAACCCGGTGATCGCCACCCCGGAGGGAGCGGTCGCCGCCGACATCCGGATCATCCTCGCGGAGGAGCAGCCGCCGCCGCGCAGGAAGTACGGGCGCGAGGAGATCCTCACCTCGATGCGCCGGCTGATGCAGCCCCGCTCGGTCGCCGTGATCGGCGCCTCCAACGAGCAGGGCAAGATCGGCAACTCGGTGATGCGCAACCTCGTCGACGGCGGTTTCGCCGGGGAGATCCATCCGGTGAACCCCAAGGCCGATGACATTCTGGGCCGTAAGGCGTACAAGAGTGTCACGGAAGTTCCCGGTGATGTGGACGTGGCGGTCTTCGCCATTCCCGCCAAGTTCGTGGCAGCGGCACTGGAGGAGGTGGGCCGGAAGAAGATCCCCAACGCCGTCCTGATCCCCTCCGGTTTCGCGGAGACCGGCGAACACGAGCTCCAGGCCGAGATCGTGGCGATCGGCGAGCGGTACGGCGTCCGGCTGCTCGGCCCGAACATCTACGGCTACTACTCGACCTGGCAGGACCTGTGCGCCACGTTCTGCACGCCGTACGACGTGAAGGGCTCAGTCGCGCTGACCTCGCAGTCGGGCGGTATCGGCATGGCGATCCTGGGCTTCGCCCGCACCACGAAGACGGGTGTGTCGGCGATCGTCGGCCTCGGCAACAAGTCGGACCTGGACGAGGACGACCTGCTGACCTGGTTCGGGGAGGACCCGCACACCGAGTGCATCGCGATGCACCTGGAGGACCTCAAGGACGGCCGCGCCTTCGTGGAGGCCGCGCGGGCGACCGTACCGAGGAAGCCGGTCGTGGTCCTCAAGGCGGGCCGTACGGCGGCCGGTGCCAAGGCGGCCGGTTCGCACACCGGAGCGCTCGCGGGCGACGACGCGGTGTACGACGACATCCTGCGGCAGGCGGGCGTCATCCGGGCGCCGGGCCTGAACGACATGCTGGAGTACGCGCGCGGCCTGCCGGTGCTGCCGGCCCCGCAGGGCGACAACGTCGTGATCATCACCGGTGCGGGCGGCAGTGGTGTGCTCCTGTCCGACGCCGTCACCGACAACGGTCTGTCCCTGATGGAGATACCGCCGGACCTGGACGAGGCGTTCCGTCGCTTCATCCCGCCCTTCGGAGCCGCGGGCAACCCGGTGGACATCACGGGCGGCGAGCCGCCGTCGACGTACGAGGCGACGATCCGGCTCGGTCTCGAGGACCCGCGCATCCACGCACTCGTGCTCGGCTACTGGCACACCATCGTCACCCCGCCGATGGTGTTCGCGGAGCTGACCGCGCGCGTGGTGGCGGAGTTCCGGGAGCGGGGCATCGAGAAGCCGGTCGTCGCCTCGCTCGCGGGGGACGTCGAGGTCGAGGAGGCCTGCCAGTACCTCTACGAGCGGGGGGTCGTGGCGTATCCGTACACGACCGAACGGCCGGTGGCCGTGCTCGGCGCCAAGTACCGCTGGGCGCGGGCGGCCGGACTGTTGGGGGGCGGCTCATGACGTAGCCGAGGAGGGGGCCGGCCGGCGGTGCGCTGCGGCCGGCCCCCGGGACTCGTGCGCGCACGAAAGGCATTGGACAGGGGGCGCTGGCCAGAGCTTTCGACGCAAGGGGTGCTGAGCGAACATGTCATCCATCGATCTATCGACGTCCGTCCCTTTCAGGGAGGTGACGGACCGCAACGGCCGCACGTACCGGATCGGCGAGAGCGATGTCGATCTGATGGGCCGGGCACGCAAGTGGATGGTCATCCTGCCCTGGGTGGGCATGATGGGCATCAGCTCCGCCGAGTACGCGTTCACGTCGGCGGAGGACACGCTGCACGAGGCGCATCTGTGGAGCAGCGGGCACATCTTCTGGCTGATGGGCGTCTGGGTGTTCTTCCAGGCGGCCGTGGCCTTCCCGGCCGGGCAACTGCGGGAGAGCGGACGGCTCCCCGCCCGCACGGCCATGCTGATCGGCGCGGTCGGCACGCTGCTGGGCTATCTGTCGCTGGCGTTCGCGCCGAACGTGATGGTCGCCTATGCCGGCTTCGGCATGTGCAGCGGTATCGGCGCCGGTCTTGTCTACGCGACCTGCGTGAACATGGTCGGCAAGTGGTATCCGGAGCGCAAGGGCGGCAAGACGGGCTTCGTGAACGGCGGTTTCGCCTACGGGTCCGTGCCGTTCGTGTTCCTGTTCACCTCGGTCCTCGACCTGAGCAACTACAAGGTGCTGCTCTCCGCGGTCGGCATCGGGCTGTGCCTGGTGGTGGCGTCGGCCGGCTGGTTCTTCAAGGACCCGCCGAAGAACTGGTGGCCGCCGCACGTCGACCCGCTGAAGGCCACTCAGGACCCGCGGATACGGCGGGCGTTGGAGAAGAACCCCCCGGCAGTCAAGCAGTACACCCCGAAGGAGGCAGCTCGGACGCCCGTCCTGTGGATGATGTGGTTCTGTCTGCTGTGCACGGCGGGCATCAATATCTTCGGCATCGCCTTCCAGGTGCCGTTCGGCAAGGACATGGGGTTCGCGGGCGGGATCGTCGCCACCGCGATGTCGTTGAAGGCGATCGTCAACGGCACCGGGCGCGGCGTCATCGGCTGGATCTCCGACCGGTACGGCCGCCGCAACACCCTGATCATCGTCTGCATCGTGCTCGGCAGCGCGCAGTTCGGTGTGCTGGTCTCCGGCCAGATGGGCAGCATGCCGTTCTTCCTGTTCTGCTCCATGGTCTCCGGTTTCGGCGGAGGGGCGATCTTCCCTCTCTTCGCGGCCATGACGGCGGACTACTTCGGTGAGAACAACAACGCCACCAACTACGGAATGGTCTACAGCTCCAAGCTGATCTCCGGCCTGGTGGGCTCCGGTCTGGGCGCGGTCGTCGTGGGTGAGTGGGACTACCACGGCGCGTTCGTGCTCGCGGGCTCCGTCGGCCTGGCCTCCGCAGTGCTGGCGATCTTCCTCAAGGCACCGGGCAGGCCCGACGCCCGGCGCATCGTCCCCAATCCGCATCCGCTCGGCGAGGAGATGGCCTGACATGACGGCAGACCCCGTAGCCCCGAACAGCACCGGCGCCGAACGGCGTCCATACCGTGAAGTGACTGACGCCCGTGGCCGGGTGTACCGCATCGGGGAGACCGACCGGGACATCCTCGGCCACTCCCGCAACTTCATGGTGTATCTCCCGTGGTTGGCCATGATGGCCATCAGCGTCTTCGAGTACGCGTACGGCTCCGCGGAGGACACCCTGTCCCACGCACACGGCTGGACGCAGTCCAACACCTTCTGGATCCTGAGCATCTGGGTGTTCTTCCAGGCCGGCATCGCCTTCCCGGCGGGCTGGTTGCGGGAGAAGGGCATCCTTACCGCACGCCGGGCCATGTACACCGGATCCGTGATGTGCCTCATCGGGTTCCTGGCGCTGTCGCACATCAGCGAGATATGGCTGGCGATCATCGGCTTCGGTGTGATCGGCGGTCTCGGCTCCGGCCTGGTGTACGCGACCTGCATCAACATGGTCGGCAAGTGGTTCCCCGAACGCCGGGGCGCCCGCACGGGCTTCGTGAACGGCGGCTTCGCGTACGGCTCGCTCCCGTTCATCTTCATCTTCAACTACGCCTTCGACACGGCGAACTACCACCGGGTCCTGGACCTGATCGGCGTTTATGTGATGGCGGTCGTCCTGGTCTCGGCGTTCTTCTTCAAGGACCCGCCGAAGAACTGGTGGCCGGCCGACATCGACCCGCTCTCCCAGTCGGGCGACAGCAAGAACGCCACGGCTCTCGCGAAGAACCCGCCCGCGGTAAAGCAGTTCACCCCGAAGGAGGCTATCCGCACCGGCATGCTCCCGCTGATGTGGATCGCCATCGTGATGACGGCGGGCGTCTCGATCTTCGGTATCTCGTTCCAGGTGGACTTCGCCAAGGACGTCGGCTTCGGCCCGCTGGTCGCGGCCTCCTCGATGGGCGTGATGGCGGTCATCAACGGGATCGGCCGGGGCGTGGTGGGCTGGCTCTCCGACCGCCTGGGCCGGAAGCCGACGCTGGTCTTCGTCATCGTGGTGCTGGGCCTCGCCCAGTTCGGCGTGATCTGGGCCGGTGACATCAAGAGCGAGTGGCTGTTCCTGTTCTTCGCCTTCCTCTCCGGCTTCGGCGGCGGCGCCTTCTATCCGCTCTTCGCCGCCCTCACCCCGGACTACTTCGGCGAGAACTACAACGCCACCAACTACGGCCTGGTCTACAGCGGCAAGCTCATCAGCGGCCTGTTCGGCGGCGGCCTCGGCTCCATGGTGGTCGGCGCCTGGGGCTACAACGGGGCGTACGCCCTGGCCGGCGGCATCTCGATGCTGGCGGCCGGAGTGGCCCTGCTGCTGAGGCAGCCGGGCCGCGGAACGAGCGCGAAGGTGGGGGCGATACAGCCACAGACGGCAACCTGACGGTTCCCCTTCCGCACTGCGCTACGGGGGGCTGGTCCGCTCGCATAAAAGCGGGCTGGTCACCCGCCGACCCTCGGGAGTGAGTGTTCTCGGAGGTGAGTCCCGGACCGGTGTCCGGGACTCAGCCGTTTCCGACTTCGGTCCGCTCAGCCGTTCGCGGTCCGAAGAGCGGGATCAGCGGCCGTAGATAGTTCACGCAGCCGCGCTCCCACCCCCATGCCTGCTGATGGCCGGTGCTCACCGGGGGTGCACTGGCCGGGTCAGGACTTCGCGCGTTCGTGGTATGAGCGCCGGGTGTGTTCGGTGTGTTCGCGCATCAGGCTGCTCGCCAACTGCTCGTCGCGGGCCGTGATCGCCGCGATCATTTCGCGGTGTTCGATCCAGGACTGGCGGCCGCGCTGGCGGGCCACCGGGGTGTAGTACCAGCGGACCCGGCGGTCTACCTGGGCGGCGAGTTCGGCGAGGACCGCGTTGCCGGCCAGGTCCATGATCTTGGCGTGGAACACGGCGTTCAGGGCGACGGCTCCGTCCACGTCGTCCGCGGCGACAGCCTTCTCGCCCTCGGCGCACAGGGATTCCAGCGCCGCCACTCCCGCGCTGCCCGCGTTGGCCGCCGCCAGCCGCGCCGCCTCGGCCTCCAGCAGCGTGCGTACCGTGAGGAGCTGGTCGGCCTCCTCCTCCGTGGGCTCGTGGACGAACGCGCCCTGAGCGGGCCGCAGATCGACCCAGCCCTCGGTGTTCAGGCGCTGCAGCGCCTCGCGCACCGGTTGCCGGGAGACGCCGAGGTGCGTGGCCAGTTCACTCTCGACGAGGTGCTGGCCGGGCTGGAGAGCGCGGGTGGTGATGAGTTCCAGCAGTGCCTGGTAGACGCGGTCGCGGAGCGGGCCGGGCCGTTCCAGTTTGGGCACCGCACCCTGCGGCAGTCCGGCTGACAACATCGGGTCCCCCTTCGGCAAGCAGCCGTACAACACACGGACTCTCAGTATCGATTGTCTATCGTCTACAGTCTACGGCGCACAACCGCCAGGGGAAGCGGAAGTTGGGCACGTCACACCGCAGAACGCGCCCTCAGGGACACCGCACGACCTGCCCCGCGTACGACAGGTTGCCGCCGAAGCCGAACAGCAGGACCGGGTCGCCGCCGGAGACGCTGCCCTGCTCGACCAGCTTGGACAGCGCGAGGGGGATGCTCGCGGCTGAGGTGTTCCCCGATTCGGTGACGTCGCGGGCGACCACCGCGTTGACCGCGCCGATCTTCTGGGCGAGCGGCTCGATGATCCGCAGGTTGGCCTGGTGCAGGACGACGGCCGCGAGGTCGGCGGGTTCCACCCCGGCCTTCTCGCAGGCGCGCCGGGCAATGGGCGGCAGCTGGGTGGTGGCCCAGCGGTAGACGCTCTGTCCCTCCTGCGCGAACCGCGGCGGGGTGCCCTCGATCCGTACGGCGTGGCTCATCTCCGGGACGGAGCCCCACAGCACCGGCCCGATCCCGGGCTCCTCACCGGGCCCGCAGGCCTCGACCACGGCGGCTCCGGCTCCGTCGCCGACCAGCACGCACGTCGTACGGTCGGTCCAGTCCGTCACCTCGGACATCTTGTCGGCGCCGATGACCAGGGCCCGGGTGGCGGCCCCGGCCCGTACGGTGTGGTCGGCGGTGGCGAGTGCGTGGGTGAAGCCGGCGCAGACGACGTTGACGTCCATCGCGGCGGGCCGCGGGACGCCGAGCCGGGCGGCGACGCGGGCGGCGGTGTTCGGGGAGCGGTCGATCGCGGTGGAGGTGGCGACCAGGACCAGGTCGATGTCAGCGGGGGTGAGACCGGCCGCGGCCAGGGCCTTGGCTGCGGCGTGCGCGGCGAGTTCGTCGACGGGTTCGTCGGGGCCTGCGATGTGCCGGGTGCGGATGCCCACCCGGCTGCGGATCCACTCGTCACTGGTGTCGACCATGCCCGCCAGGTCCTCGTTGGTGAGCACCTTGGCGGGCTGGTAGTGGCCGACGGCGGCGATGCGCGAGCCGTTCATGGGTGGTGGGTCCCCCTCGTTGCCTCGGTGTGGGCCCACCAGTCTGTTCAGTGACTCACGGGTACGACGGCATGTAAGGCCACAGGAAACGGGCGCCCGAGTTGTCGGCTTCTTGCAGACCCTCGGACGCCCGAGCATCCTTCTGGTTCACCCGTTGAACAGTTGTGTCGCTTTCTGCACGAGTTCGTACACTCCGTAGGCGAAGGGCGCGCCCACCCAGAGCCAGGCGACGGCGATGAGCCAGCGCCGGTCGGGCTCAGGCTGGCTGCTGTCGTTCGACATCGACGGCCTCCTCCCTGGGTGCGGGGATGTGGTGGCGGACGTTGACGGGCCGGACCAGCTCGTTGGCGACGAACCCGATGACGAGCAGTCCGATCATGATGCCGAAGGACAGGGTGTACAGGTCGGAGCCGTGCTTGCCGGCGTGCTTCTGGTGGTCGGCGATCCAGTTGACGATCAGCGGCCCGAGCACACCGGCCGTGGACCAGGCGGTGAGCAGCCGGCCGTGGATGGCGCCGACCTGGTAGGTGCCGAAGAGGTCCTTCAGATAGGCGGGGACGGTGGCGAAGCCGCCGCCGTAGAAGGAGAGGATCACCAGCGCGCAGAGGATGAACAGCGGCTTGGAGGAGTCCCCGAACAGCGTGATGAGCAGGTACATCAGCGCGCCGACGCCGAGGTAGACGCGGTAGATGTTCTTGCGGCCGATCAGGTCGGAGGTGGACGACCAGCCGATGCGGCCCGCCATGTTGGCGGCGGACAGCAAGGCTACGAACCCGGCCGCCGCTGACACCGACACCGGCGTGGAGCTGTCGGCGAAGAAGTCCGTGATCATCGGGGCGGCCTTCTCCAGGATGCCGATGCCCGCGGTCACGTTCATGCAGAGCACGACCCACAGGCACCAGAACTGCGGGGTGCGGATCGCGTTGTTCGCGGAGACCTGCACGCCCTCGAAGGCGCTCGGCGCGTCCGCGACCGGCCGCTCCGTGCGCGGCACCCGGATCAGCAGCACGCCGAGGGTCATGAAGACGGCGTACACCAGCCCGTGCACCAGGAAGGCGAGGGCGATGCCATCGTTGTCACTGCCGAAGGACGAGAGCATCTGCGCGGACCAGGGCGATGCGATCAGCGCGCCACCGCCGAAGCCCATGATGGCGATTCCGGTGGCCATGCCGGGCCGGTCCGGGAACCACTTGATCAGGGTGGAGACGGGCGAGATGTAGCCGATGCCGAGGCCGATGCCGCCGACGAAGCCGTAGCCGAGGACGATCAGCCAGTACTGCTTGGTCTCGGCGCCGAGCGCGGAGATCAGGAAGCCGCTGGAGAAGCAGACCAGGGCGACCGTCATGGCCCAGCGCGGTCCGTTGCGCTCGACGAGGGTGCCGCCGAACGCGGCGGACAGACCGAGCATCACGATCGCGAGCTGGAAGGGCAGCGCGCTCTGGGTGCCGTTGAGGTTCAACGCGGCTTCGAGCGGCGGCTTGAAGACGCTCCAGGCGTAGGCCTGGCCGATGGAGAGATGGACGGAGAGTGCGGCGGGCGGGACGAGCCATCGGCTCCAGCCCGGTGGTGCTACAGGGGGGCTGCTCATGAATCCCGAACGCTAGGGCCAGGCCAGGGTGGTTGAGAACCCAACAGCTTGATCGTATGCGATGAGCGGTATGCAGAAAGCGCCGAACGGTCACTGTCCGAGCCCTTGTCGCCCTCGACCCCATACTGTAGACAATATTTCGTCGACACGATACGGCCTGGGCTCTACAGGATCCGGCCCACGAGAGGCCACCTCCGCGGTATCCCTCAAACCGAACGGAGTGTTCCGTGAAAGTCGCAGTTCTCGGCGCCGGTGCGATCGGCGCCTACGTCGGTGCCGCGCTCCACCGCGCGGGCGCCGATGTGCATCTCATCGCCCGTGGACCCCATCTGGCGGCCATGAGGCAGTACGGAGTACGGGTGCTGAGCCCGCGCGGCGACTTCACCGCGCACGCCCACGCCACCGACGACCCGGCCGACATCGGCCCGGTCGACTACGTCTTCCTGGGGCTGAAGGCCAACTCGTACGCGGCGTGCGGGCCGCTGATCGAGCCGCTGCTGCACGAGCGCACGGCGGTGGTCGCGGCCCAGAACGGCATCCCCTGGTGGTACTTCCACCGGCACGGCGGCCCCTACGACGGCCACCGTGTCGAGAGCGTCGACCCGGGCGGCACGGTCAGCGCCGTGCTCGCCCCCGAACGCGCCGTCGGCTGTGTGGTCTACGCGGCCACCGAGCTGCAGGCCCCGGGCGTGGTACGGCACCTGGAAGGCACCCGGTTCTCGATCGGCGAGCCCGACCGCAGCGTGTCCAATCGCTGTCTGCGGCTCAGCGAGGCGATGCAGACCGGCGGGCTGAAGTGCCCGGTGGAGCCGGACCTGCGCAACGACATCTGGCTCAAGCTGCTCGGGAACATCTCCTTCAACCCGATCAGCGCGCTGGCCCGGGCCACCATGCGGCAGATGTGCCTGCACGGCGGCACCCGCCGGGTCATCGAGGTCATGATGCGCGAGACGCTCTCGGTCGCCGAGGCGCTCGGCTGTGAGGTCGGTGTCTCCATCGAACGCCGGCTCGCGGGCGCCGAGAAGGTCGGCGACCACCGCACCTCCACCCTCCAGGACCTGGAGCGCGGCAAGCCGCTCGAACTCGACGTGCTCCTCGCGGCCGTCGTCGAACTGGCGGAGATCACCGGCGTGGAGGTGCCTACCCTGCGCACCGTGCACGCCATCTCGGACCTGCTCGCGCTGAGGAGCGCCGCATGAAGAGCACCAGGAAGCGTGAACCGAAGACCTACACCCGTCTCACCCACCCCCTGGTGCGGGACTCCCGTGAGGAGCCGTTCCGGCGGGCGAGCTGGGAGGAGGCCCTGGACCGCGCGGCCCGCGGCCTGGACCGCAACCGCGGGGCGTTCGGGATGTTCTCCTGCGCCCGCGCCACCAACGAGATGAACTACGTGGCCCAGAAGTTCGCCCGGGTGGTGATGAGCACCAACAACGTCGACTCCTGCAACCGGACCTGTCACGCGCCGAGCGTCGCAGGTCTGTCGGCCGCCTTCGGCTCGGGCGGCGGCACGTCCTCGTACGAGGAGATCGAGCACACCGACGTCATCGTGATGTGGGGCTCCAACGCCCGCTTCGCGCACCCGATCTTCTTCCAGCACGTGCTGAAGGGCATCAGGAACGGCGCCCGGATGTACGTCGTCGACCCGCGGCGCACGTCGACCGCCGAGTGGGCGGAGAGCTGGCTCGGCCTGAACGTCGGCACGGACATCGCGATGGCGCACGCGGTCGGCCGGGAGATCATCCGCGCGGGGCTGGCCAACGAGGCGTTCATCAAGCGGGCGACGAGCGGCTTCGAGGAGTACAAGGCGCTCGTCGAGCCGTGGACGCTGTCGCTCGCGGAGAAGGTGACGGGCGTACCGGCCGCCGCCATCAGGGAGTTGGCGCACGCCTACGCCCGCGCCGAGCGCGCCCAGCTGTGCTGGACCCTCGGTATCACCGAGCACCACAACGGCACCGACAACGTCCGAGCCCTGATCAACCTGTCCCTGCTCACCGGCCAAGTCGGCCGCTACGGCGCCGGGTTGCAGCCGCTGCGCGGCCAGAACAACGTGCAGGGCGGCGGCGACATGGGCGCGATCCCCAACCGGCTGCCCGGCTTCCAGGACATCCTCGACCCGCACATCCGGCTGAAGTTCGAGTCGGCCTGGGACACGGTCATCCAGCCGCACTACGGGCTGAACCTCACCGAGATGTTCGAGGCGATGGAGGAGGGCACGCTCAAGGCGGTCTACTGCATCGGCGAGAACCCCGCCCAGTCGGAGGCGGACAGCGAGCAGGCGATGCGCCGCCTGCGGGCCCTGGACTTCCTGGTCGTCCAGGACATCTTCCTCACCAGGACGGCGGAACTGGCGGACGTGGTGCTGCCCGCGACCGCGGGCTGGGCGGAGACCGAGGGCACCACCACCAACAGTGAACGGCGGGTTCAGCGGGTGCGCCGGGCCGTGACCCCGCCCGGCGAGGCCCGCGAGGACATCGACATCATCTGCGACCTCGCCACCCGCCTCGGCCACGACTGGAAGTACGCCGACGCGGAAACCGTCTGGAACGAGCTCAGGTCGGTGTCCCCGGACCACTACGGGATGACCTACGACCGGCTCGTGGAGCACCAGGGCATCCAGTGGCCGTGCCCGAGCACCGAGCGGCTCGAACCGGCCTATCTGCACGCCAGATTGTGGGAGACGGACCCGGCGCGGCGCGGGACGCCGGCCCCCTTCGGCCTGGTCCAGCACGATCCGCCGGTCGATCTCACCGACGCGGAATACCCCGTCCGGCTCACCACCGGGCGGCGGCTCGACTCCTACAACACCGGGGTGCAGAGCGGCGGTTACGCCTCCCCGCTGCGGCGCGGCGAGTACATCGAGCTGTGCCCGGAGGACGCCGAGCGGTACGGGGTCGCGGTCGGCGAGGAGGTCCGGGTGTCCTCGCGGCGGGGCTTCGTGGTGGCCCCGGTCTGGGTCGACACGGCACTGCGCCCCGGTCTCGCCTTCATGACCATGCACTTTCCCGACGAGGTGGACACCAACCAGCTGACGATCGAGGCCAACTGCCCGATCGCGGGGACGGCGGAGTTCAAGGCGTCGGCGATCCGTATCGAGAAGCTCCCGGTCGCGACCATCGTGAGGTGACGTAAGTGGATCTGCGCTTCGGCGGCAGCAAACCGACGGACGAGGAACGGGCAGCCGTCGACGCCCTGCTCGGCCCCCCGGAGTCCTCCTGGGAGGGCGCCGACCGCTCCGACGCCGACTTGAGGTGGGCGCGCGGCGGCCGTACGGCCCGGGACCGCCGCGACCTGCTGTTGCCGGGGCTGCACGCGATCAACGACCGCGTCGGCTGGATCAGCGAGGGCGCTCTCGACTACCTCTGCCGACGCCTGACGGTCCCGCCGGCCGAGGCCTACGGCGTCGCCACCTTCTACGCGATGTTCTCCGTCAAGCCCCGCCCGGCGACCGTGCTGCACGTCTGTACGGACCTGGCGTGCGCGGCGGCCGGGGCTCCGGAGCTGTGCGCCGCCGTCGAAAGGGGTCTCGGCCCCGGGGTGCACATCGAACGCAGCCCCTGCCTGGGCCTGTGCGAGCGCGCTCCGGCCGCCCTGGCGATCCGGGCCGGGGACCCGGTGCGTACGGCGGTGTCGGCTCCGGCGACCGTGGGCACGGCCCTCCTCGCGGCCACCGCGCCCGACTCGGCACCCGAGGAGCCGCCCGCCGCGGCGGCCGTACCCCAGGCGGGACAGGAGGGGCTTGTCCTCCTCAGGAGAGTCGGCGTGGTCGACCCGTCGTCCCTCGACGACTATCGCGCCCACGGCGGCTACACCGCCCTGCGTCAGGCCTTCGGCCTCGGGCCCGCCGGGGTCATCCGTGAGGTCACCGACTCCGGTCTGGTCGGGCGCGGTGGCGCCGCCTTCCCCACCGGCCGCAAATGGCAGGCCACGGCGTCCCAGCCGGACCATCCGCACTACCTGGTCTGCAACGCCGACGAGTCGGAGCCGGGCACCTTCAAGGACCGCGTGATCATGGAGGGCGACCCGTACGCGCTCGTGGAGGCGATGACGATCGCGGCGTACGCGACCGGCGCGCACCGGGGCTTCCTCTACATCCGCGGTGAGTATCCGCGGGCCATACACCGTATGCAGAACGCGGTCGACCAGGCCCGCTCCCGTGGTCTGCTCGGCGACGACATCCTCGGCCAGGGCTTCGCCTTCGACATCGAGATCCGGCGCGGCGCCGGGGCGTACATCTGCGGTGAGGAGACGGCCCTGTTCAACTCCATCGAGGGGTACCGGGGCGAGCCGCGCCCCAAGCCTCCGTTCCCGGTGGAGAAGGGGCTGTTCGGCAGGCCGACGGTCGAGAACAACGTGGAGACGCTGGTCAACGTCCTGCCGATCCTGACCATGGGCGCCCCGGCGTACGCGGCGATCGGGACCGCCAAGTCCACCGGCCCCAAACTGTTCTGCGTGTCGGGAAGCGTGGAACGACCCGGCATCTACGAGCTCCCCTTCGGCGCCACGCTCGGCGAGCTCCTCCAGCTGGCCGGAGTCCGGCACGACCTGCGGGCGGTGCTGCTCGGCGGGGCCGCGGGCGGCTTCGTACGGCCGGACGAACTCGGCATCCCGCTCACCTTCGAGGGCACCAGGGAGGCGGGCACCACGCTCGGCTCGGGTGTGGTCATGGCCTTCGACGACACCGTGCCCCTCCCCCGGCTCCTGCTCCGGATCGCCGAGTTCTTCCGCGACGAGTCCTGCGGGCAGTGCGTGCCCTGCCGTGTCGGGACCGTCCGGCAGGAGGAGGCGCTGCACCGGATCGTCGCGCGCACCGGCGCCGACGCGGCCGGGGACATCGCCCTGCTGCGCGAGGTCGGCCGGGCGATGCGGGACGCCTCGATCTGCGGTCTCGGCCAGACCGCCTGGAACGCCGTGGAATCCGCCATCGACCGTCTGGGGGCGTACGAATGACCGTCACACCGCTGGGTATCCCGCGCCGGCTGCTGGAGTTCACGATCGACGGCCGGGAGGCGCGGGTCCCGGAGGGCTCGACGATCCTGGACGCCTGCCGGGCGGCCGGGAAGGACATCCCGACCCTGTGCGAGGGCGACACCCTGCGCCCGAAGAACGCCTGCCGGGTGTGCGTGGTGGAGGTGGAGGGGTCTCGGACGCTGGTGCCCGCCTGCTCCCGCAAGGCCGAGCCGGGCATGGTCGTGAAGACCGACACCGAACGTGCCCGGCACAGCCGCAGGATCGTCCTGGAACTGCTGGCCTCCTCTGTCGATATGTCGACGACCCCGCGGGTCGCCGAGTGGATCAAGGAGTACGAGGCGAAACCGGACCGCTTCGGCCCCGACGCGGCCCGCCTCAACGAGGAACCCAAGGTCGACAACGATCTGTATGTGCGCGACTACGACAAGTGCATCCTCTGCTACAAGTGCGTGGACGCCTGCGGCGACCAGTGGCAGAACAGTTTCGCGATCTCCGTGGCCGGGCGCGGCTTCGACGCCCGGATCGCCGTGGAACACGACGCCCCGCTGACCGACTCGGCCTGTGTCTACTGCGGGAACTGTGTGGAGGTCTGTCCCACCGGGGCGCTGTCGTTCAAGTCGGAGTTCGACATGCGTGCGGCGGGTACCTGGGACGAGTCGCGGCAGACGGAGACCACCACCGTGTGCGCGTACTGCGGCGTGGGCTGCAACCTCACGCTCCACGTGCAGGACAATGAGATAGTCAAGGTCACCTCGCCGCACGACAACCCGGTGACCCACGGCAATCTCTGCATCAAGGGCCGTTTCGGCTACCAGCACGTACAGAACCGGGGCTGATCAGAACATGGGACGAGTCACGGAACGACGCAAGGTCATCCGCATCCGCGACGGAGCGGTCTCCGCCCGGCCGGACACACTCGTCGCCGAGGAACCGCTGGAGATCAGACTCAACGGGAAACCCCTGGCGATCACGATGCGCACGCCCGGCGACGACTTCGCGCTGGCGGCCGGCTTCCTGGTGAGCGAAGGAGTACTGGCGACCGCCGAAGATCTGCAGAACATCGTCTACTGTGCCGGGGCGACCGTAGACGGCTCCAACACCTACAACGTCGTCGACGTGCGGACCACGCCGGGCGTCAAGCTCCCTGACTTCACCCTGGAGCGGAACGTCTACACCTCCTCGTCCTGCGGGCTGTGCGGCAAGGCGAGCCTCGACGCGGTGCGTACGACGGCTCGCTGGCCGATCGCCGACAGTCCCCCGGTCCGGGTCGAACCCGGGCTGCTCGCGAGCCTCCCCGACCGGCTCCGCGCATCCCAGCAGGTGTTCGACCGGACCGGGGGGCTGCATGCGGCGGCCCTGTTCACCGAGGAGGGGGAGCTGGTGGACATCCGGGAGGACGTCGGCCGGCACAACGCGGTCGACAAACTGGTCGGGCGGGCCCTGCAGAACGGCGACCTGCCGCTGTCCCGCACGATCCTGCTGGTCTCCGGGCGGGCCTCCTTCGAGCTGGCGCAGAAGGCGGTGATGGCGGGCATCCCGCTGCTGGCGGCGGTCTCCGCGCCGTCCTCGCTGGCGGTGGACCTGGCGGTGGAGACCGGGCTGACCCTGGTCGGTTTCCTGCGGGGCAGCAACATGAACGTGTACGCGGGCGAGGACCGCATCGCCCTGCGGGCCGCGGCCGCCCAGGGCTGACCGGCTCCCCGCGGCACGGCGGCGGGGCCCCGACCGACGGGGAGCGCCCCCTGCGCCGCAGGGGCCCCGCCTCAGTCGGGCACCGCGACGCCGGCCGCGGCCTCGGCGAACGCGGCGATCAGCGGAGAGTAGCGGCCTGCCGCCCAGGCCAGCAGCACCCGGTCGGGTTCGGCGTCGGCGACCGGGACGTAGACGATGTCCGGGCGGGAGTACTGCTCGGCGACCGAGTGCGGCACCAGTGTGATGCCGGTGCCCGCGGCCACGCACTCGAACTTCTCCTCGATGGTGTGCAGCGGCAGGTCGCCGGGCCGGGGGTCGTTGTAGCGCAGCCATCGCTCGCCGTCGAGGTCGGTGAGCGAGATCTCCGGTTTCCCGGCGAGTCGGTGCTCGCCGGGCAGCATGGCCACGCGGGGCTCGCTGTACAGGGGGCGCAGTGCGAGTCCGTCCTCCCGGACCGGCCGCCGTACGTACCCGATGTCGACGGTGCCGTCGAGGATCAGCCGCTCCTGGTCGTCCCACTCGACCCGGCGGGCGTTCGCCTCGACGTCCGGGTGGGTCGCGGCGAACGCGCGCAGCGCGGGGGTGACGACGACACCGGCCCGGAAGCCCACGACGAGCCGCCGCCGGCCGCGTGCGGCCTGCAGGACGCGGCGCCGGGTGCCGTCGGCGGTGGCCAGCAACTGACGTGCGTCGTCGAGGAGCTGGCGTCCGGCGACGGTCAAGGTGACGCCGTGACTGTCCCGTACGAACAGCTCGGCGCCCAAGTCCTTCTCCAGCGCGCGGATCTGACGGCTGAGCACTGGCTGGGCGATGTGCAGCAACTCGGCCGCCCGGCCGAAGTGGAGGAGTTCGGCGACCGCCACGAAGTAGCGGACCTTGCGCAGATCCAGGTCCATGGCCGTGGCCCCTTTCCCAGGTGGCGATGCCTTCAGGGTATCGCCGACGCCGAAAGAGGTCTTGGACGGCCGCTGCCGCCGGGCCGCAGGCTGGAAGCGTCCGAAAGGGACGGAACACCAGCTTGGAGAGGGGTCGGCCATGCGTCTGCAGGGACAGCGTGTCGTCGTCATCGGAGGTACGTCGGGTATCGGGCTGGCGGTCGCCGAGGGCGCGGCGCGGGAGGGCGCGCGGGTGGTCGTCGCCTCGCGCCGGCAGGAGAGCGTGGACGCGGCACTGAAGGCGCTGCCCGAGGGCGCCGAGGGCCGGGTGCTGGACGCCACGGACGAGGACGCGGTACGCGACTTTTTCGCGCGGCTCGGCGGATACGACCACCTGGTGTATACGGCGGGTGAGTCGCTGCTGCTGGAGACCGTGGCCGAGACGAGCATCGTGGCGGCCCGGCGTTTTCTGGACACCCGGCTGTTCGGCGCGTACACGGCGGTGAAGTACGGCATCGGGTCGATCCGCCCGGGCGGTTCGGTGGTGCTGACCACGGGAACGGCGGGTCGGCGGCCGATGCCCGGTTCGAGCGTCGCGTCGGCGCTGTGCGGGGCGATGGAGTCGCTGACCCGGGCGATGGCCGTGGAGCTGGCGCCGGTGCGGGTCAATGCGGTCTCGCCGGGGGTGGTGCGGACCGAGCTGTGGCGGGATATGCCGGAGGCGGACCGGGAGGGGCTGTTCCTGTCGTCCGCCGAATCGCTGCCGGTGGGGCGGGTCGGCGAGCCGGCGGATGTGGCGGAGGCGTATCTGTACCTGATGCGTGCGGGATACAGCACCGGGTCGGTGGTGGTCGTGGACGGGGGTGGGACGCTGGTCTGAGCGGTCAGGCGGGGGTGAGGCGTACGTCGGCGGCGGTCACGACCGTGCCCAGGCGCGGGAAGTCCAGCCGGACGGACGCCTCGTGCTCTGCGGCCGTGAAGGCGGCCATGGCGTCCGCCACGAAGACGAGGTCGTAGCCGAGGTCGGCGGCGGCACGGGCGGTCGACTCGACGCCGAGGTTGGTGGCGACGCCGCCGAACACCAGGCGAGTGATGCCGAGTTGACGCAGCCGGGCGTCGAGCTCGGTGCCCTGGAAGCCGCCGACGGTGCGCTTGACGATCTCCACGTCCCCTTCTCTGCGGAGTCCGGCCACCAGTCCGCTGCCCGGCGGCTGCTCGGCGAGCGCGGGCCGTTCGACGCGAAGGAGCACCACGGGTGCGCCGGCCGCGCGGAAGGAGTGGGCCAGCGTCTCGGCGGTGTGCAGGACTTCGGTGCCCTTGCGGGGCTCCAGGGGCAGCGCGACGATGCGGTCCATCAGGTCGACGAGGACGAGGGCCGTGCGCGCCGGGTCGAGCGCCAGGGGTGCGGTCATGACGGAACGTTAGCCGTCATCAGCCGTCCGTACCGGAAATCCGGATCAACAGGCCCATGAACTCGTCGCGTTCGACAGCCGACAACACTGGTGACCGAGTCCCGGGCGAACCCCGGCACGATCGCGCCGCGCCCCGCACCGGCAGCTCAGCAGCCGGGCAACCGGCGGGTCGGACAACCGGCGCGCCAGCTGCCGGGCAACCGGCGCGCCAGCAGCCAGGCGTCCCGGTACGACGACGGCCGGGCAACCGGCATGTCAGCGGCCGGACGTCCCGGCGCCGACAGCGGCCCGTGACACCGCCGCGCGGACGGCCGAAGGCGCGGCACGCCAGCTGCCACGCGCCCCGCCGCCGACAGCAGCCCGTGACACCGCCGCGCGGACGACCGAAGGCGCGGCACGCCAGCTGCCACGCGCCCCGCCGCCGACAGCAGCCCGTGACACCGCCGCGGGGACGACCGGAGGCGCGGCGCCTCAGCGGCGGGGCCTCCCGGCGCTGACGGCGGTCCGTGACTCCGCCGCGGGGGCGGCCGGGGGTGCGGCGGCCTCCTGGGCCTCCGGGTCCTGGGCGCGACGCTTGGCGATGACCGCGCACACCATGAGCTGCATCTGGTGGAAGAGCATCAGCGGCAGCACGGCCAGCGAGGCGTGCGCGCCGAACAGGACACTGGCCATGGGCAGTCCGGAGGCGAGGGACTTCTTCGACCCGGCGAACTGGATGGCGATGCGGTCCCCACGCCCGAAGCCGAGCGCCTTCGCGCCGTACCAGCTCAGGATGAGCATCACGGCCAGCAGCACGGCCTCGACGGCGAGTAGTTCGGCCAGCCGGACGGCGCTGACCTGGTGCCAGACGCCCCGGACCATGCCCTCGCTGAACGCGGTGTAGACGACGATCAGGATCGAGCCGCGGTCGACCAGCCCGAGGACCTTCTTGTGCCGGGCGACGAACTTGCCGATCCATGGGCGCAGCAGCTGTCCGGCGACGAACGGCACCAGCAACTGAAGGACGACCTGGACGATCGAGTCCGTGGAGAAGCCGCCCCCACTGCTGCCGAGCAGCCCCGCGGCGAGCAGCGGGGTGAGCACGATGCCGATCAGCGAGGAGAAGGAACCGGCGCAGATCGCGGCGGGCACGTTGCCCCGGGCGATCGAGGTGAAGGCGATCGACGACTGGATGGTCGAGGGCACCAGCGTGAGGAAGAGGAGGCCCTGGTAGAGCGGCTGGGTGAGCAGCACGGGCACCAGACCGCGGGCGGCCAGGCCGAGCACCGGGAAGATCACGAAGGTGCAGACCAGGACCGTGACATGGAGCCGCCAGTGCCGCAGTCCGTCGACGGCCTCGCGGGTGGAGAGACGGGCGCCGTAGAGGAAGAAGAGGAAGGCGATCGCGGTCGTGGAGGCGCCGGAGGCCACGTCGGCGGCGGTGTCCCGGGCCGGGAGGAGACCGGCGACGCATACCGTCCCGAGCAACAGCAGGAGGTATGGGTCGATCGGCATCCAACGGGGCCAGCTCAGGCGTTTCACGGTGCTCCACTTGCGGTCAGTCAATGCTGTCGTGCCGGCGCGTACGCCGGGCTCTCGGCGGTGGCCAAGAGGCCCCCTTCCATCGTCCTCCTCCGGCTCCTGATCGGGAATCCGGCATACCGTTCTGACTGCCATCGCGTTCCGCGATAACCTGTTCGAGTGTATGAGCCTTCACAGCTGCGAACCTTCCTTGCGGTGGCCCAGACGCTCAGCTTCACCCAGGCCGCCCGCCGCCTGGGACTGCGCCAGTCGACGGTCAGCCAGCACGTGCGCCGTCTGGAGGACGCGGCAGGCCGCCAGCTGTTCTCCCGGGACACGCACTCCGTGGAACTGACCGACGACGGCGAGGCCATGCTGGGGTTCGCCCGCCGGATCCTGGAGGTGCACGAGCAGGCCGCGGCATTCTTCACGGGTACCCGGGTGCGCGGCCGGCTCCGCTTCGGCGCGTCGGAGGACTTCGTCCTCACCCGGCTGCCGGAGATCCTGGAGGGCTTCCGCTACGACCACCCCGAGGTCGACCTGGAACTGACGGTGGAGCTGTCGGGCACCCTGCACGAGCAGCTGGCAGCCGGGAAGCTGGACCTGGTCCTGGCCAAGCGGCGCGCGGAGGATCCGCTGGGCGAGCTGGTCTGGCACGACGACCTGGTGTGGATCGGTGCGGAACGGCTCCGTCTGGATCCCGACCGCCCGGTCCCGCTGATCGTCTATCCCCCGCCGGGCATCACCCGCGCCCTGGCCCTGGAGGCGCTGGAGCGCCAGGGCCGCGACTGGCGCATCGTCTGCACGAGCGGCAGCCTCAACGGTCTGATCGCGGCGGCCCGGGCCGGCCTGGGCGTGATGGCCCACTCGAAGCGCCTGGTCCCGCCGGGGCTGTTCCGTGTCCCGGACCGGGCGGCCCTCCCGGAGCTGGGCAAGATCGACTTCGTGCTGGTGCACGGCCAACGGCGTTCACCGGCACAGACGGCGGCGGACGCGCTGGCGGCGGCGATCCTCACCGGCGGCGAGCGTCTGCACCGCACCCGCTAGGTGTATTGATCACGAGCGTGGTTGACACGCGCTGGGCTTGGTCATGGCGAAGACCTCCCGGACGACCGGCGCGCTGCCGCACGACGCGGCGCACACGCCGGCGGGCGGCGGTGCCGGGGGCTGCGGGGCACCTTCGCCGAGCACACCCCGCGCACGGCCTTCGCCTCGGGACTGAACGGCGCCCTGAAGGCGATGGGGGGTGCCGCGGTGGTGGCCGGCGCGCTGGTCCTGGTGCTGGGTGCGGGCGCCTCGGTCAGCAAGCGGAGTAACGAAATCCGCCCCGCTGGCGCAGACTTCGGAGGAGGCGTCGGCACCCGAGCCTGACCGGCGGGTAACCGGCCGGGGGCCGTGATCGGGTCGTACAGATTCAGTGGAGATTACAGAGCCGAAACTTACGGAACCGTAAGGAATCTGTCCGACCCTTCCCTATGTGAGCGCATTTTCCCAGTGCTGAGCCGACCATACGGGAGCAATGCTCGTTTTGGCACCCCCTCCCGCAGGGTCTTGCGGTGGGGTAGCTTTCACGGCGCTGTGCGGAGCGTGACTGGGGAGCGAGAAGCGGGAGCGGGGTTTGCGCGAGTTCACCAACCCGCCGTTGGCGTCGGCACCGCCGGTCGGCGGTCTGGCCGACTGCGTGTTCGAGCATGCCCTGACGGACCCGCTGCACATCGCCCTGGGCCGCAAGGACGAACTCGGCCAGTGGCGTGATGTGACCGCGTCCGAGTTCCGCGACGAGGTCCTGGCCCTCGCCAAGGGCCTGCTGGCCCGCGGCATCCGGTTCGGCGACCGGGTCGCCATCATGTCCCGCACCCGCTACGAGTGGACGCTGTTCGACTTCGCCCTGTGGACGATCGGCGCCCAGGTCGTGCCGGTCTATCCCACGTCGTCGGCCGAGCAGTGCTTCTGGATGCTGTACGACGCCGAGTGCACGGCCGCCGTCGTCGAGCACGAGGACCACGCGATGACGATCGCCACCGTCATCGACCGGCTGCCGCAGCTGCGCCAGCTGTGGCAGCTGGACTCGGGCGCGGTGCAGGAGCTGTACGACGCGGGCGCCCACCTGGACGACGAGGTGGTGCACCGGCACCGGCAGGCGGTCACCCCGGACTCGGTCGCCACGATCATCTACACCTCGGGCACCACCGGCCGCCCGAAGGGCTGTGTGCTGACGCACGGGAACTTCATGTACGAGGCGGACATGGTCGTCGGCCGCTGGGAGTCGGTGTTCCGCGCGAAGAAGGGCGAGGAGGTCTCGACCCTGCTCTTCCTGCCGCTCGCGCATGTCTTCGGCCGCATGGTGGAGGTGGCCGCGATCCGGCACGGTGTCCGCTTCGGCCATCAGCCCCAACTGCACGCGGCCGCGCTGCTGCCCGATCTCGCCGCGTTCCGGCCGACGTTCATCCTGGCCGTGCCCTACATCTTCGAGAAGGTGTTCAACGCGGCCCGGCGCAAGGCGGAGAAGGAGGGCAAGGGCGGGCCCTTCGAGAAGGCGGTCGAGATCGCGGTGAAGTACGCGGACGCGGTCGAGGCGAAGGCGTGGGGCACCGGAGCCGGCCCCTCGGCGTCGCTGCGCCTGCAGCACCAGCTGTTCGACAAGCTCGTCTACTCCAAGGTGCGGGCGGCGATGGGCGGCCGGATCCGCAACGCCATGTCCGGCGGCTCGGCCATGGACCGCAGACTCGGCCTGTTCTTCGCCGGCGCGGGCGTGCACATCTACGAGGGCTACGGCCTGACCGAGTCGACGGCGGCCGCCACCGCCAACCCGCCCGAGCGCACCCGCTACGGCACGGTCGGCCAGGCCATCCCGGGCAGCACCGTGCACATCGCGGACGACGGCGAGATCTGGCTGCACGGCGGCAATGTCTTCCAGGGTTACCTCAACAACCAGAAGGCCACCGACTCCACCCTGCACGACGGCTGGCTGGCCACCGGTGACCTCGGCTCCCTGGACGAGGACGGCTATCTCACCATCACCGGCCGCAAGAAGGAGATCCTGGTGACCTCCGGCGGCAAGAGCGTCTCCCCCGGTGTCCTGGAGGAGCGGGTGCGCGACCATCCGCTGGTCAACCAGTGCATCGTCGTCGGCAACGACCGCCCCTACATCGCCGCCCTGGTCACCCTCGACACCGAGGCCGTCGAGCACTGGCTGCAGATGCGCGGCAAGCCCCGGATGTCCGCGGTCCAGCTGGTGCGCGACGCCGACCTGGAGACCGAGGTGCGGCGCGCGGTGGTGGCCGCAAACACCCTCGTCTCACAGGCCGAGTCGATCCGGACCTTCCGTATCCTCGCCCAGCCGTTCACCGAGGAACACGGTCTGCTGACCCCGTCGCTGAAGCTGAAGCGCAAGGCGATCGAGAACGCCTACGCGGGCGAGGTCGAGGCCCTCTACCGGGCCTGACGGCCTGTCACCTGATGCCGTTCCGGCGTGGACGCTGGTGACAGTCATGGTGCGGGTCAGCGGTCGCCGAGGGCGTAGCCGGTCCCTTCCGGGGCGGTCTCCACGACCTGATAACCAGGGCTTCGCCAGACCTTTTCATCGGATGTCTTCAGAGCGGTTGGGTTTGCCTGGCGGTCTTCGGGATTCGTCGGACGGACCGCGGTCAATGGTCCGGACCCATAACGTCGGAGGCATTTCCGGCCAATATCCATCCCGAGAGGCCGGCTCACCGCTCGGTTCCGGCGGATTCCGATGTCAGGAATGCATCACGGCCGGTGATCGTTGACGATGGGAGTACCACTTGTCGACAACCTAAGGATCGAGAGCTCGTGAGCAGCAAGGTCCCCCCGAAAATCCTCAACAACGGCGTCCAGATGCCCCAGCTGGGTTTCGGCGTGTGGCAGGTGCCGGACGACGAGGCCGAGCAGGTCGTCGTCACGGCGCTGGAGGCCGGGTACCGCAGCATCGACACAGCGGCGATCTACGGCAACGAAGAGGGCACCGGCAAGGCGATCGCCGCCTCCGGGGTGCCCCGCGAGGACATCTTCGTCACCACCAAGCTCCAGAACACCGACCAGGGGTACGACACCACGCTGCGTGCGTTTGACACGTCGATGGCGAAGCTGGGTCTGGACTACCTGGACCTCTACCTCATCCACTGGCCGCTGCCGGCACACGGCGAGTACGTCGACACGTACAGGGCGTTCGAGAAGCTGCACGCCGACGGCCGTATCAGGGCGATCGGTGTCTCGAACTTCCTCCCGGAGCACCTGGAGCGGCTGATCGCGGAGACCTCGGTCATCCCGGCCGTGAACCAGATCGAGCTGCACCCGCATCTGCAGCAGCACGCGGCACGGGAGTTCCACGACGAGCAGGGCATCGCCACCGAGGCCTGGTCCCCGCTCGGCCAGGGCAAGGGCCTGCTGGAGGTGCCGGCGATCGTCGCGATCGCGCGGAAGCACAACCGCACCCCGGCCCAGGTCGTGCTGCGCTGGCACATCCAGCTCGGGAACGTCGTGATCCCGAAGTCCGTGACCCCGTCCCGGATCAAGGAGAACATCGAGGTGTTCGACTTCAGCCTGGACACCGAGGACCTCGCGGCGATCAGCGCGCTCAACGAGGACCGGCGCATCGGCCCGGACCCGGCCACCTTCGGCATGAACTGAGCCGCCGACACGGCCTGAGCGGCCGACATGGGCTGAGCGGCCGACATGGGCTGAGCGGCGGCCCGGCTCACAAGGCGAGCCCACAGGCCCGGCTCACAAGCGGGCTCACATCGGCCGTCGGCCGTCCCGCCGTGTTCCCGGCGGGACGGCCGTTCCGCGTTCCCCGACTCGCGTGCGGGGCGCGTCAGTCGGAGTGCACGTCCGCGTGGACCACCTCGAACTCCTCCAGGCCGACCACGGTCACATGCGCCTTGGCCACGTCCTGGCGGCGGGCGGCCGCCTGGCCGCCGCGGGAGGCGGCCATCGAGGCGCGGTCGACGAAGAGCACGCCGACCGTGCCCCGGCCCCGCTGCCGGTCGACGAACAGGGCAGATCGCGCGAACCCGGGCAGCGTCTCCAGACGGGGTATCGCCGACGAGCGGAACGTCTCGACGAACAGGTCCGTGTCGGCCGGGTCGAACTCCACCCTGGTGGACCGCAGGCCTCCGCCCGCCCTCGGCAACTGCACCGAGTGGAAGACGGCCACCTCGTAGTTCTCCACGGCGACGGTGCCCGCGAACGGCTCCAGCATCGGCCCGCGCCGCTCGCTCATCACCTGATCACTGTTGCGCCGGGCCGCCTCCGAGCCCCACCAGCTCACCGCGAGCAGTTTGCCCAGGTCCCGGTCGACGAAGACGCCCGCGCCCCGGTATTCGGGACGTTCCTCCAGCAGACTGCGTCCTTCGCTGTTCAGAGCCCGGACGGCGGCCTCGACCTGTGCCGGATCGCCGGTGACGTACACCGTGCGTACGAACATGACCCCTCGCCTCCCAGGAGCCGCCGGAGCCACTGCTCAACACCCGCAGGGCTCCTGAATAAATGTTCGGAATGTCCTGCCCCACCAGTGTTGCTTGGCGTGCATATCACCGCAATGCACGACAATTCTTCAAGTTCACGCCGGAGGGTTGACGCGGACATGCAGCCGGGTCCACCTTGTACGGCACCCGGTCAGGAAACTTTCCTAACAGAAGGGCACCCCCACAGTGCGCATCCGAACACTGACCCTCGCCGCGGCCTCCGGGGCCGCGCTGCTGGCCGCCGGAGTGCTTCCCGCGAGCGCGTCCGGCACCACCGTCCCGAAGTCCGCCCAGGAGGGCTCGGTCAGCGCGGCCGACCTGCTCGCCAAGGTGACGTCCTGCTCCCAGATCTCGAACGGCAAGTACAAGACCGACGAAGAGACCTCGGCCACCATCCCCGTGTGCGGCAAGAACGGCGCGGTGTTCTGGAAGGCCGACATGGACATCGACTGCGACGGCCAGCGCACCACCAACTGCAACGAGAACCGCGACCCCTGGTACCAGGACGACACCGCGTTCCACCAGTCCGACGGCAAGCCCCTCAAGGCCGAATCGCTGCCGTACGTCGTGGTGCCCAGCTCCAGCAGCATCTGGAACTACTCCGGCGCCGGCATCAAGGGCGGCGGAGTGGTGGCCGTGATCTACAACGACAAGGTCGAGTACGCGGTGGTCGGCGACACCGGGCCCACGGGGATCATCGGCGAGGCGTCGTACGCCACCGCCAAGGCGCTCGGCATCGACCCCGACCCGGCGACCGGCGGGGCCGACTCCGGCGTGACCTACATCCTGTTCAAGAACTCCAAGGTGTCCCCCATCGAGAGCCACAGCGCGGCGGTGTCCCTCGGTGACCAGCTGGCGAAGCAGTTCCTCGCCGCCAACTGACCCGGGGCGGCCCAGGGCCTGTCCGGGGCAGGTCAGTTGGGCTGCCCCAGCGGGCGTACGACGAGCGTGTTGACGTCAACGCCGGCCGGCTGCCGGATCGCCCACACCACCGAGTCGGCGATCTGGTCGGCGGTCAGCAGAAGGCCGGGCGGCAGGCTGCCGTTGGCATCCCAGAACGGGGTCTCCACCCGGCCCGGCGCGACCAGCGTGACGCCGATGCCGAACTCGGTGACCTGGCGGCGGGTGTTCTCCGCGAGCCCGGTGACGGCCCACTTGGTCGCGCCGTACAGGTTGCCGGGCGTGTTCACGAACCCGGCGACGCTGCCGACCAGGACGATCCGCCCCCGGCTCGCCCTCAGGGCGTCGACGGAGGCCCGGATCAGCAGGGCGGGGCCGAGGACGTTGGTGAGGACCATCTCGGCCCAGCCCGCCGGGTCGCCGTCGGCGACGGTGTCGTGGGTGGCGAAGCCGGCGTTGGCGACGACGGTGTCGAGACGGCCGTACGCCTTGAGCGTACTGTCGACCGCCGCCTGGACGTCGGCGTACTCGGCGGTGTCGCCCACGACGGTCAACAGGCCGTCCGGCTCGCCGAGTTCCCCGGCGAAGGCGCGCAGCCGCTCCTCACCCCGGCCGGTGACGGCCACCCTGTACCCGGCGTCCAGCAGTTGCCGTGCGACGGCGGCGCCGATACCGCTGCCGCCGCCGGTGATGAGCGCGACCGGAGAGTCGGTCATGGTGTCCCCCCTGTGGTCCGGTGATCGACCGGAGTCCATCACTTCGAGCGCTCTCGATGTCAAGAACCGCAGGTGGCTCGGTACGGCACGGAGGCCCGCCCGTCTGTGATCCGGGCCCGGCTGCTCTCCGCACACCGGATCGTCGTACTGCGGGATCCGGTGGGGCAGCCGCCGGACCCGGCGCCCGGTGGAGTCATGAAGCGCAGGACGCTCACCGGGCGGTTCGAGGAGTGCGGGACTCGGGCGGTGCGGGGGCGCGGGTGAGCGTGTACGCGCTCCGCTGCTAGGGCCTGCTGCGAAAGTGCCGTCGTCCGCCCCGAGGGCGGGCCCCGGGGCGGGCTCCGCGGCGTCCGGTGCGTGCTCTGGGGGTCCCCCCGGCCGGAGGCTGGGGGAGTGCCGGGTGCAAGCCCTCGTACTGGACGTACTTGGGTTTGTGCCCGGTGCGGCGAGAGTGCGTGCCGGGCGTCGCGGGGCAGGCGGGACTCTCGCAGCAGGCCCTAGACGGGCCGTACGGCCGTGTGTACCGTCCGGGCGCCGAGGACGAACACGTCGGACCTGTGGTGGACGCTCGCCGGGTCGGCCGGGTCGAGGAGGCGGTCCAGGGTGGCGTGGTCGTCGGCGTCCAGACCGTCGCCGACGGTGTCGCGCAGCCGGGAGAGGATCTCGGTCACGTAGGCGCGGGCCCGGTCGGGGGCCGGGGCGGGCAGGTCGATGAGGAAGCTGCGGCTGCGGGCGTGCCCCAGGCCGGCGGAGTTCAGCAGCGCGGGCCAGTCCTCGGCCTCGGCGACGGCTCCGGGCAACTCGGTGCGCATCTGCGCGAACCACTCCTCCTGCAGCGCGTCCAGCCGAGCCTGGAGCCCGGGCCTGCCGATGCCGATGTCGCGGGGCAGGAAGCGGCTGGGCAGGCCGCCCTCGAGGATGGCCAGGGTGCCGCCGGGGGCCAGCCGCTCGGCGAAGGCGGTGAGCGCGGCCCGCTGGTCGCCGAGGTGGTGCAGGCTCTGCCCGGCCCACAGGAGATCCGCCGGGTAGTCCAGCTTGTCCAGGACATTCGGGAGTTCACCGGCGAGTACGCCGAAGCGGTCCCCCACGCCCAGCCGCTCGGCGCGGGCCCGGGCCCGGTCCAGGAGCGGTTCGCTGCCGTCCACGGCCAGCACCCGCGCACCCGGGAAGACCTCGGCGAACAGACACGACACCACACCGGGCCCGCTGCCCACGTCGACGATCAGTCCCGGCTCGGTGACCTCCTTGCCGAGCCAGCCCAGGGCGTTCTCGTAGAGCGGGGCGAAGAGCTCCGCCTGCGACTCCAGATGCGGGGCCATCTCGGCCCAGTCGATGTCAGTGTGGGCGTGGGTGTGCGAGTGGGTGTCGGTGTGGGAGTCGGTGTGCTTGTGCGGGTGATCGTGCGCCATGGGAGCAGCCTCTCGTCCGGGTGCCGCCAGCGTGCGCCGACGCACCGCCCGAAGGCCAGTCCTGTTGCCGGTGCGGCAAAAAAGTGGTTGCGAACGGCAAGCCGGCCACGGCACCCGCGCCTCTTTCATCCCTGTGTCCGGCCACTCCCTGCGAGCTGGAGCGGCCGGACGGGGAGCACTCGGCGGCGGAGTCCGTCATCCGCCGGGGAGGGCCCGGGAGGGCCGAGCCCCGGCGGACGCCAGGTGTCAGGACAGCGGCGAGTAGGCGTTCGCCATCAGCTGCTGGGCGGGGGCGGAGAACCAGTGCCCGGACAGCGGCGCGTACCGCCGTCCCGAACGACGAGGGCAAGGGCTTCGACCGGATGTGCGACCCCGTAGGCGTCGATCCCGGTGGCCGGGCCGGTGTGGTGAGCGTGCCCGGCTGGACGGCGGGTTTCAGCTGTCCGCGGGCTTTCTGAACGCCCGGACGCCGAAGCGGGGGTCGGGGCGGCGGCGGTCCTGGTGGGGCAGGGCCGCCAGCCGGACGGCGAACTCCTCGACGCGGGGGTCGCCGGGCCGTAGCACCGTGAACCAGCCGCGCCGCAGGTCGGCGATGGTTGCGCGGGGGGTGCGGCCCTGCCCGCGGCCGAGGAAGGTGGTCTGTCCGGCAGGGGACAGTGCGCTGTCCGCAGCGTGAGCCGTGACGACGGCGGCCGCGTCCGGGGCCGGGCGGCGCGGGCGCGGTGCGAGGACCGCGTCGATGTCGCTGCCGACATCGTGCGCGGCGGCCTTGTCGACGGTGGTGACGTACACCCCGCCGGGCCGCAGCACCCGGGCGCATTCGGCGACGGTGGCGCGGACCTCGGCGGTGTCCGCTATGAGGTGGAGCAGCCAGACGGTGGTCACCGCGTCGAACGTGGCGTTCAGGAAGGGTAGTTGACGGCTGTCGGCCAGCAGGACCGACCCCGGCAGCCGGGCCGCCGCCAGCCGGGCCATGCCGTACGCGCGGTCCGCCCCGGTCACCTGCAGCGCGGGGCGGCCGGCGGCCAGGCGACGGGTGACGATGCCGGTGCCGCAGGCGAGGTCGAGGAGGCGGCCGGGACGGTCGGGGATCAGACCGAGGACGGCGTCGGCGGCCGCCTCGGCGCGCGCTTCGCCGCCGCGCGTCGCGTCGTAGGCCCCGGCTTCCTTGTCGTAGTCGAGCACATGGCTCAGTGTGCGCCGTGGCCTGGGGCGATGTCCTCCACCCTGCGGGCGAGTTCGAAGTCCTTGCCGGTGACGGCGCCGCCCACGCTGTGGGTGTTCACGGTGAGGGTGACCGTGTTGTAGCCGAGGGTGAGGTCGGAGTGGTGGTCGAGCTCGTCCTGGATCCGGGCGATGTGCACGACGAGTGCGGCGGCCGCGAAGTGCGAGTGGAGACGGTAGGCGCGGGCGAGCCGGTCGCCGTCCAGCGACCAGCCCGGCAGCTCGGCCAGCCGGTCCTCGATCTCCTTCTGCGACAGCGGTGCGACGGCCATGGTGCGGCTTCCTTCCCTGAGGTGCCCGGAGGCGTACGTGGGTTCAGCCTGCCACGACCAGGACTTCCGGGCGCGTTCGCACGGGTGCCGGTCTTCCGTGACCGGGGTGGCCGGCGAGCGGGCGCGGGATGCGCGGCGGCGCGCAGTCGGCGCAGGTTCTCGGCTCGGAGACCCGCACGCCCCTCGGCTACGGTCGTCCGTATGACCGTTGCCGCGTCCGGCCCCGCCGCCCTCCCGCCCGCCCCCGAAGGGAAGGGCGTCGGCCCGCTGCTGCGCGCCTGGCGGGAGCGGCGGCGGGTCAGCCAGCTGGAGCTGGCACTGCGTGCCGACTCCTCGGCCCGGCACATCAGCTTCATCGAGACCGGCCGGTCGCGGCCCAGCCAGGAGATGGTGCTGCGGCTGGCCGAGCACCTGGACGTGCCGGTCCGGGAGCGCAACGCGCTGCTGCTGGCGGCCGGTTACGCCCCGCACTACCCGGAGACCCCGCTGGACGACCCGGCGCTGGACGCCCTGCGCGACGGCATGGAGCGGCTGATCCAGGGCTACGAGCCGTATCCGGCGCTGGTCGTGGACGCCATGTACACGGTGGTCGCCGCCAACCGGGGCATCACGATGCTGCTGGCGGGCGTACCGGAGTCACTGCTCACGCCCGCGCCGAACGCGATGCGGCTGACCCTGCATCCGGAGGGCCTGGCACCGCGGATCCGCAATCTGCGTGAGTGGCGCGGGCATCTGCTGGAGCAGATGGAACGGCAGATCGCGCTCCACCGCTCCGACGCGCTGCGGGAGTTGTACGAGGAGGTCGCCGCGTATCCGGCCCCGGCGGGCGTGGACGACGGCCGGCCCGCCGAGCCGGTCGCCTGGTTCGCGCTGCCGATGCGGATCGAGCACGAGGGGCGGGTGCTGTCGTTCGTGTCGTCGATCTCGACGTTCAACACACCGATGGACGTGACGGTCGCCGAGCTGGCCATCGAGACGTTCCTGCCGGCGGACCCGATTACCGCCAAGTACCTTCACTCGCTGGCCGGTTGACGAGGAATTCCACCAATGGGGGTTCCCTGCCGGTCCGGCGCAGGAATATGTCCCTCGTCCAGATGTGCGAGGCGGCATCGCGTGGCACACTGCTCCCCGTACTTGTGCGCGTAGGGGAGGCGTGGCGTGAGTGAGCGGCGTGCTGCGCCCACCGTGGGACAGGTTGTGCTCGGCAAACGGCTGCAGGAACTGCGGGAGGCCTCCGGTCTCGGCCGGGACGAGGCGGCGCGGGTGCTGCGGGTGGCGCAGGCGACCGTACGGCGGATGGAGATGGCCGAGGTCGCGCTGAAGATCCCGTACGTCCAGGTGCTGCTGGAGACGTACGGAGTGCCCGAGGAGGAGCAGGCCGCGTTCGTACGGCTGGCCGAGGAGGCCAACCAGCCGGGCTGGTGGCAGCGGTTCCACGACGTACTGCCGGACTGGTTCAGCCTGTACGTGAGCCTGGAGGGCGCGGCCCGGGTCGTCCGCTCCTACGAACCGCACTTCATCCCCGGCCTGCTGCAGACCGAGGCGTATGCGCGGGCCGTGCTGGAGGCCGGGACGATAGGCCACAGCGACCCCGCGGCCGTCGAACGGCATGTGTCACTGCGTATGACCCGGCAGCGGCTGCTGGAGCAGGACGATCCGCCGCACCTGTGGGTGATCATGGACGAGACGGTGCTGCGGCGCCCGGTCAGCATCCACTCCGAGGTGATGCGTGACCAGGTCGACAAGCTCCTCGCCTTCGCCGGACGGGACCGGATCACGCTCCAGATCGCCGAGTTCGCGAGCGGCCCGCACCCCGGGACGTACGCGCCGTTCACGCTGTTCCGGTTCGCCGAGCCCGAGCTGCCCGACATGGTCTTCACCGAGTATCTGACCGGTGCCCTGTACCTGGACTCCCGCGACGAGGTAGGCGCCCATCTGGAGGTCCTGGACCATATGACGGCCCGGGCCGCCTCGACGCAGCGGACCGAGGAACTGCTGCAGGAGTACCGCGACAGGCTCTGACGGCGTGACATCCACGGCCTGGAACTGCTCGGCCCCGGGGTGATCCCGGTCTCCGGCCGGCGCCCGAACCCTCCGCTTGAGCCGATCGGGTGAGAGGACCGGCGACACATCCGGATGTCCTGGACAGGCGACCCGATCGCATGGCCGGCCAGGTGACCCGTTCGGATCGTCTGGACGGGTGCTCTCCCGCCCTCGCCCCTAGCGTCGAAGCAAAGAGTGAGCAAAGGAGCGCAGGTGAACGGCACGCAGACACCTCCCAGGGAGCCCGGCGCGGCCCTGCGCGGCGCCGCCCGGTTCTTCCGCCCCGGCATGGGCGGCGACGGACCCTCCAGTCAGGACTCGGGGCGCAACCTGCTCCCCCTCGTGTCGGTGGAGAACTTCCACATCCTGCGCAGACGGCAGACCGCCGACACCACGGACGAGGCTAAGGAGGCCTGATGTCCACGGACGCGGTGTTCTACCAGGCGGCGGCGCTCTGTCTCACCTATCCGGACGACGACTTCATCGCCCGGCTGCCGCTGCTGCGCGAGGCAGCCCCGCAACTGCGGGAGTTCACCGAACACGCGGCGGTGACGCCACCGCAGGAGCTGGCCGCGCACTATGTGCAGGTCTTCGACTTCAAGAACCGGCACAGCCTCTATCTCAGTTGGTGGCACGACGGCGACACCCGCCAGGGCGTGTCCCTGGTCCGCTTCAAGGACGTCTACAAGGCGTACGGCATGGAGTTCACCGGCGAGGAACTGCCGGACTTCCTGCCCGCCGTCCTGGAGTTCACGGCACGCTCCGGCAACACGGACCTGCTCACCGAGCACCGTGACTGTCTGGAGCAACTCCGGCGCAGGCTCACCGACTTCGGCACACCGTACGCGTGTGTCCTGGACGCGGTCTGCGCCGCCCTGCCGGCCGCAAGCACCGGAGCCGGCCCATGACCGTCCGTTCCGCCCTGCGTATCACCCGGTCGCGCCCCTCTCGTCGTCCACGATCTCCGCGTCCACCACGGCCTCTTCGTCGGCCTCGGGCGCCCGCTGTTCCTCGGCCGAACCGCCGGAGGCACTCGCATACATGGCCTGGCCCATCCGCTGGCTGACGCTCGCCAGTTTCTCGACGCCCTGCCGTAGCTCGGCGGTGTCGGCGTTCCGCTCCAGCAGCGCCTTGAGCTCGGTCGTCGCCGACTCCACGTCGGCCTTCGTGTCGCCCGGCACGCGGTCCTCGTTCTCCCGGAGGAACTTCTCGGTCTGGTAGACGAGTTGTTCGGCCTGGTTGCGGGTCTCGGCGGCCTCGCGGCGTTTGCGGTCCTCTTCCGCGTACTGCTCGGCCTCCCGCATCATGCGGTCGATGTCGTCCTTGGGGAGGGCGGAGCCACCGGTCACGGTCATCTTCTGTTCGCGGCCGGTCGCCAGGTCCTTCGCCGAGACGTGCATGATCCCGTTCGCGTCGATGTCGAAGGCGACCTCGATCTGCGGTACGCCGCGCGGTGCCGGCGGCAGCCCGGTGAGGTCGAAGACGCCGAGCTTCTTGTTGTAGGCGGCGATCTCCCGTTCACCCTGGTAGACCTGGATACCGACCGACGGCTGGTTGTCGGCGGCGGTCGTGAAGATCTCCGCACGCCGGGTCGGGATCGTGGTGTTGCGCTCGATCAGCTTGGTCATGATGCCGCCCTTGGTCTCGATCCCCAGGGACAGCGGGGTGACGTCGAGGAGCAGGACGTCCTTGACGTCGCCGCGGATGACACCCGCCTGGAGGGCGGCGCCGACCGCCACGACCTCGTCCGGGTTGACGCCCTTGTGCGGGTCCTTGCCGGTGAGTTCCTTGACCAGGTCGGTCACGGCGGGCATCCGGGTCGAGCCGCCGACCAGGATCACATGGTCGATCGCGGACAGCTCCACGCCCGCGTCCTTGACGGCCTGGTGGAAGGGCTTCTTGCAGCGGTCCAGCAAGTCCGAGGTCAGTTCCTGGAACTGAGCGCGCGTCAGCTTCTCGTCCAGGTGCAGCGGGCCTTCGGCGGAGGCGGTGACGTACGGCAGGTTGATCGACGTCTCCGTGGACGAGGACAGCTCGATCTTCGCCTTCTCGGCGCCCTCGCGCAGCCGTTGCAGCGCCATCCTGTCGTTGGCGAGATCGATGCCGTACTGCCCTTTGAAGCGTTGGACCAGGTGCTCGACGATCCGCTGGTCCCAGTCGTCGCCGCCGAGGTGGGTGTCGCCGTTGGTGGCCTTGACCTCGATCACGCCGTCGCCGATCTCCAGCAGGGAGACGTCGAAGGTGCCGCCGCCGAGATCGAAGACGAGGACCGTCTGCTCCTCGCCCCGGTCGAGGCCGTAGGCGAGCGCCGCGGCGGTCGGCTCGTTGATGATCCGCAGCACCTTCAGGCCGGCGATCTCCCCGGCCTCCTTGGTGGCCTGCCGCTGCGCGTCGTCGAAGTACGCCGGTACGGTGATCACCGCGTCGGTGACATCCTCACCGAGGTACGCCTCGGCATCCCGCTTCAGCTTCTGCAGCACCCGAGCCGACAGCTCCTGGGCCCGGTAGCGGGTGCCGTCGACGCTTCCGCTCTCCGGGAACCGCCAGGCACCGTCGCCCATGTGCCGCTTCACCGAGCGCGCGGTGCGGTCCACGTTGGTCACCGCCTGCCGCTTGGCGACCTCGCCGACCAGCACATCCCCGTTCTTCGCGAAGGCCACGACCGACGGGGTGGTGCGCGCCCCCTCTGCGTTGGCGACGACGGTGGGCTCACCGCCCTCCAGGACGGCCACCACCGAGTTCGTCGTACCGAGGTCGATCCCGACCGCACGTGTCATGTCCGTCCCCTTCCGCCCGGGTACTTCCCCGACTCCAGCACAAAACTTGAGCGGGCCGTTGTCAATGCCGAGTACCCGTGAACGACGATGCCGCGCCCCATGACGGGGACGCGGCATCCGGAGGAGTAAGACGGTCAGGCGAGCTTCGCGTCCAGGGTGATGGTGGTGCCGGTCAGGGCCTGGCTGACCGGACAGTTCTTCTTGGCGTCCTCGGCGGCGGAGACGAAGCCGGCCTCGTCCAGGCCGGGCACCGTACCCTCGACGGTCAGATGGATCCCGGTGATGCCCTCGCCCGGCTGGAAGGTGACGTCGGCGTTGGTGACCAGCTTGGTGGGCGGGGTGCCGGCCCCGGCCAGGGCGTGCGAGAGGGCCATGGAGAAGCAGCTGGAGTGGGCGGCCGCGATCAGCTCCTCCGGGCTGGTCTTGCCGTTCGCGTCCTGGGAGCGCGAGGCCCACGTGACCGGCTGCTGGCCGATACCGGAGGAGTCGAAGGTGATGACACCGTTGCCCTCGAGGAGGTTGCCTTCCCAAACGGTGTGAGCGGTGCGCGTGGTGGCCACGGTTGTTCCTTTCGGCGTACGAAGGCGAATGAACCGGTTTCGCTGCCTCCCATCCGATCACATCCAGGCTCACCGCACGCGGAAGACCGGCCCACGGGGGGTGAACGGCAGGCGACGGCCGTCGGGGATGAGGTACGCGTGCTCGCGCCGCACCCGCAGGACGTCGCACCAGCCGTCGGTGATCACCAGGACCGGGGCGTTCGCCGGGAAGTCGTCCGCGCGGTGCAACAGGTCGATACCGGGCTGGAGGACGGTGCCGCCGCGGCCGTGCACCCGGACCCGCCCGGCGATCTCGGTCGTCGGCAGGTATCCGGCGTCGTGCGGGGCGGCGTCGCAGAACACGACACGGGCGGCCGGTACGTCACGGGCCTCGGCGTAGGAGGCGATCGCGCCGAGGGCCTTGCCGAGCAGGGTGCGGTCCATGGAGCCGGAGGTGTCCAGGACCACGCCGAAGGTGCAGCGGGCGATCTCCTCGGGCGGGAAGTACCGTCCCGCGCGCGGGATGTCCGGGGTGGACGACTGGCGGCGCGAGGGCCGGGCGTACGACCGTACGGCCGCCGGGCTGGGCACGTACTCGTCGAACCAGCGGGCGAGTCGGGCGTCCCAGGGCAGCGGCGGATGGCTGAGCGCGCGGATCTCCTCGACCAGGCCGCCGGGCAGGAAGCCGCGGCCCTGCGCCTGGTGCAGGTCGAGGCCCTGGCCGAGGCCCCGGCGGTAGAACTCGTCGAGGTCGGCATAGGCGCCGGGCGGCCCGAGCGGCGCGCCCAGGACGTCACCGCGCCCCTTGCCGCGCAGGGTGGCCAGGCGCCGCATCCGGCGCAGGTCGACGGCGATCCGGTCGTACACCTCCTCCGCCGACAGGTCCTTCAGCTCCGGGTCGTGCAGCAGCCCTTCGGGCATGGTGCCGACGCGCATCTCGACCAGCCAGCCGTTGATGACGTAGTCGCAGGCGATGTTGAAGAGGTAGGGGTCGCGGCTGCCGAGGCGGTCGCCGTGGCGCAGGGCGGCGTGCAGCATCTCGTGGGCGAGGACGAACCGCCATTCCTCGCCGTCCAGGGTGCGCAGCGGGTTGATGTAGATCTCGCCGGCCTGGGGATTGACGGCGGCGATCGCGATGTCGTGGGCGCGGGCCAGTTCGGCGTCGGCGACCAGCTTGATGCCGGCCGCGATTCCGCCGAGCAGCGGATAGGAGGCGATGAACCAGCTCAGCGCCTGTTGCCAGGGGCGCAGCGGGGTCGGCGGCCCGGTCATGGAGGCGCGGCGGCCGCCGGCCAGGTCCATCGCCCTGGACATGGTGCGGGTCAGCGCGTGCGCGAACGCCACCTGCCAGTCGGGGATCTGGCCCGCCCACTTGTTCCAGGAGAGGAGGAGCTGGTCCGGTTCGCCGCCGCTGGTGCCGCCGCGCTCGTACGCGGCCGGGATGCCGCCGACGCGGCGCCAGCCGGCGGCGAGCCGTTCTTCGTCGCCCTCCGGAAAGGACGCGGGCAGGTGGTCCGGTGCCTCGCCGGCCGGGAAGGTCTGCAGGAATCGGTTGACGACGGTGCAGCGGGCGGCGAGGTCGTAGTGGTCGGGCTGGGTGCGCGGCCCGGTGGCGGCGGGCAGGTGACCGAAGCCGAGATGGATGGTGCAGTGGGCCAACGCCCACGCCCACTCGGCCGGTTCGGCACGCCGGGTGGCGTGGGCGTGCAGGACGCCGTCGGAGTCGGCCCGTACCAGCCCTTCGTGGGGCGCCAGTTCGCACGTCTCGTGCCGGCAGATGGTGAACTCGACGGCCCGCAGCGCCGGGTTGGCGCGCAGCAGCTCGACCCCGGCCGCGAAGTTCTCCGCGGCGGGGTCCTTCTTCTGTTCCTTGCGGCCGCCGCGGCTCATCGTCGGGCTTCCACCAGCCGGGGCATGTCCCGGGCGGCCTCGATCAGGAACCAGGCGGGCAGCACGGGGTTGCCGTCGGCGTCGGAGGCGATGACGGTCTGGGCGACCTCGACGGAGATCTCGGCGAGCTGCACGAGCAGCGACTTGGCGCGGTACGCCGTCTGCCGGCCGTTCGCCGACATGTGCTCCTTGTCGACGGGCAGCTCCTTGACCAGCCGCCCCCGGAACGACTCGGCGAGGTAGTACAGCAGGTCGCGGTCCTCGGTCCGGTGCGGCCAGCCGGCGTCGCCCTTGAGGATCGCCTCGATGCCGAACCGGCTGCGCACGATCTTGACGTATCCACTGAAGGCGGTGGCGTGGGCCGAGGTGAGGGTGCCGTGCGCGAGGACCTTCAGGGTCTCCTCGTCCAGGTCGCGCCCGAAGGAGTGCAGGGCGTCGGAGAGCATGTGCCAGGAGCGCGGGGTGGAGAACGGCTCCTCGGTCTTCGGCGGCTTGGACCACAGATGGTCGGGCCGGTCGGTGAGGTGGTCGAGGATCCACGGGTGGATGCCGTTGCCCGCGGCCCAGGCGAGCCAGTCGTGCGCGGAGGCCTCCAGGTGGACGTGGGCGAGCCGGTTGACGAGCGCGGAGGCGATGGGCCGGGCGAGGGCGTTGTCGGTGGCCCGGTTGCCGGCGCCGATGACGATCGACCCCTTCGGCAGTTCGTAGTTGCCGATCCGGCGGTCGAGAATCAGCGAATAGAACGCCTTCTGCACATCGGGGGTGGCCGCGTTCAGCTCGTCGAGGAAGAGACAGTACGGCTCGTCCCGGGCGATCGCCTCGGGTGGGCAGAACACCGACCGCCCGTCGCGGATCTGCGGGACGCCGATCAGGTCCTCGGGCGCGAGCTGCGTACCGAGCAGGCTCACGCACTCCAGCCCGAGCGATGCGGCGAACTCCCGCACCAGCGAGGACTTCCCGATCCCGGGGGCGCCCCAGATGAAGACGGGCCGGACGGTGGCGAGGCCGAGGAGGAGCTCGGGGAGGCGGGCGGGGGTGACGGTGACGGCTGCCTGCAAAGGGTGGGCTCCTGAGGAGTGTTTGAGGAGGGTGACGACTACCTCCGACTCGAACCAGTGTGTGCCGGGAGCCAGAGGAACGCAGCTGATTTATCCCCGCCCAGGGTGGAGCAGGACGGTGCGGCCGCGGCGGTCCGCCTCGGCATGACTTGCTCGGCCAGCTAGGGCCTGTCCGGCGGATCATGCCGCAGACGCGGGGTCTGGCACGCCCATCTGCGGCGTTGTCGTCAGTCGCCGACGCTCCACGGGGCTCGGCGACCGGGCCCGTCATCCCAGCGTGAAGCGCACCGGCGTCGCCACCGCGGCCTGGGCCACCGACGCCAGGGCGGCGTCCGCGACGACGCCGATCACCGGGTAGCCGCCCGTCGTCGGGTGGTCGTGCAGGAACACCACCGGGCGCCCGTCCGGGGGCACCTGGACCGCGCCGAGCACCATGCCCTCACTGGGCAGCTCCTCCGTCACCTCGCGCTCCAGTGGCGGCCCTTCGGTGCGCAGGCCGATGCGGTTGCTGTGCGGGGACACGCGGTACGTGGCCGAGGTGAGGGTGCGCAGTGCCGCGGCGGTGAACCAGTCGGCGCGGGGGCCGAGCCGCAGCGGCAGGACGAGTTCGGTGGGCGGCGCCGACCAGGGGGCGGCGGCGGGTAGTGCCGCCCACCTGGCTGAGGCTCCCAGCGGGAGCACGTCCCCGTCGCGCAAGGGCGCCGGGCCGAGCCCGGAGAGCAGGTCCGTCGAACGGCTGCCGAGGACCGGCTCGACGGCGACGCCCCCGGCGACGGCCACATACGAGCGCACGCCCGCCGTCGCCGTGCCCGCGTTGAGCACGGCGCCCGCGGGCACCGGCACCGGCGCACCCCAGGCCACCGGCCGCCCGTCGACCGTCACCGGGCAGGGCGCCCCGCCGACCACCACGGTGACGCCGCGGTCGGGCCGCAGGGCGCAGCCGGTCAGGGTGGTCTCCAGAACGGCGGCACCGGGGTCGTTGCCGACCAGCCGGTTCGCGAGTGTCATCGCGGGCGCGTCCATGGCGCCGGAACGCGGGACTCCCAGGTGCGCGTGACCGCGCCGACCGGAGTCCTGGATCGTGGTGAGGGCGCCGGGTCGTACGACGGTGAGCTTGGCGCTCATGCCGCACCGGCCGCTGCGACGAATCGCACCCGCGTTCCCGGGGTGAGGAGCGCCGGTTCGTCCCGAGCGAGGTCCCACAGCGGAGCCGGGTCGGGCATGGTGCCGATCAGCTGCCAGCCGCCGGGGGTGGCACGCGGGTAGACCGCGCTGTAGGGGCCCGCGAGCGCGACGGCTCCGGCCGGCACCCGGGTACGGGGCGTATCGCGGCGCGGCACGTGCAGTTGCGGGGGCAGTCCGGTGAGGTAGCCGAACCCTGGCGCGAAACCGCAGAAGGCGACGGAGTACGTGTACGAGGAGTGGCGTGCGGCGACCTCATCGGCGCCGATCCCCCACAGGACGGCCACGTCGGCCACGTCCGGCCCGTCGTAGCGCACGGGAATCTCTATCGTTCCCCGGTTGTCGGCGGCCTGTGCCGGCATGTCCCAGTCGGCGAGCCGGCGGGTCAGCCCCTCGGGGTCCGCGACGCCGTCCAGCAGGACGGTCCGCGCCCCCGGCACGATCTCCTCGACCGGAGGCAGGGTGCCCGCCGCGCGCAGCCGCAGCAGTTCGGCGTGGAAGGCTCCGGTGCGCTCGGCGTCAGGCAGTTCGATGAGCAGTGCGTGCCGCCCGGCGGGCCGGATGTCCAGCAGCCGGCGCCCGGTCATGCGAATGCCCCGACCGCGATCCCGGCCGTCTCGAGTGCCTCGCGCACGCGTGCCGCGATCCGGGCCGCGCCCGGGGTGTCGCCATGGACGCACAGGGAGCGCGCGGCCACCGCGACGGTGGTGCCGTCCACGGCCTCGACCGCGCCCTCCGTCGCGAACCCGAGCGCCCGCCGCACCACCGCGTCCTCGTCGGTCAGCACGGAGTTCGCCTCGCGGCGCCCGACGAGTGTGCCCTCGGGGGTGTAGGCGCGGTCCGCGAAGGCCTCCGGTACGCCTATGAGCCCCGCGTCCTCGGCGGCGGCGAGCAGCCGCGACCCCGGCAGACCGAGAACCGGCAGCGACCCGCCCGCGAGCTGCACTCCCGCCACCACGGCGGCGGCCTGCTCGGCGTCGCGCACGGTGCGGTTGTACAGGGCGCCGTGCGGCTTGACGTATGCCACCTGGGCCCCGGCAGCCTCGGCGAAGACTCTCAACGCGCCGATCTGGTAAGCCGTCTCGGCCGCCAGTTCGTCGCCGGGGACGTCCATCGCGCGCCGCCCGAAACCGGCCAGGTCCCGGTAGGACACCTGTGCCCCGATCCGTACCCCGCGCTCGGCGGCCAGGTCACAGACGCGGCGCATCACGGAGGGGTCGCCCGCGTGGAAGCCGCAGGCGACGTTGGCGCTGGTGACGACGGAGAGGAGGGCACCGTCGTCGGTGAGGGTCCAGCGGCCGAAGCCTTCACCGAGGTCTGCGTTCAGAT
The DNA here is from genome assembly GCF_040629895.1 of Streptomyces sp. NPDC005866. Classification (NCBI taxonomy): domain Bacteria; kingdom Bacillati; phylum Actinomycetota; class Actinomycetes; order Kitasatosporales; family Streptomycetaceae; genus Streptomyces; species Streptomyces sp. NPDC005866. The sequence continues at coordinate 67,346 of NZ_JBEXWP010000032.1, read as the reverse complement.
CGATCATCACGCCCGGAACGTAGTCGATCGTTGAACGATCCGACAAGGGGGCAATTTCGCCGTCTCAGAGAAACAGCGAGCCAACCCCCTTGTTCCATCGTTCAACGATCCCCTAAAGTCCGTGCATCCCACACGGATACGATGCCCTCCGGATCCGTGCCGCCCCTGGCGCTGTGCCCCTTACGCCTGAAGAAGGCCACCGCATGATCGTTCTTCTCGGTGTGGTCGTGGTGATCCTCGGATTCGTCACGCGCCGCAATCCCGTCCTAGTGGTCGGCGTCGCCGGTATTGTCACCGGACTGCTCGGCAGGATGAGCCCGCTCAACATCCTCGCGGCATTCGGCCGGTCCTTCGCCGACAGCCGCTCGGTCACCATCTTCGCCATCGTCCTCCCGGTGATCGGGCTCCTGGAGCGCTACGGCCTGCGCGAACAGGCCCGCAATCTCATCGGCCGTCTCGGCGGCCTCAGCGCCGGCCGCTTCCTCGCCGTCTACCTGCTGGTCCGTCAGGTCACGGCGGCCTTCGGCCTCAACAACATCGGCGGTCCCGCGCAGACCGTGCGGCCGCTCGTCGCGCCCATGGCCGAGGCCGCCGCCGAGCGCTCGACGGGAGCGAAGCTGCCCGACCGCCTCCGCGAGAAGGTGCGTTCGTACTCCGCGTCGGCCGACACCGTCGGCGTCTTCTTCGGCGAGGACTGCTTCATCGCGATCGGCTCGATCCTCCTGATCACCGGCTTCGTGAACTCGACGTACCACCAGAACCTGGAGCCGACCCAACTGGCCCTGTGGGCGGTCCCGCTCGCCGTCTGCGCCTTCCTCATCCACGGCACCCGCCTGCTGCTCCTGGACAAGCAGCTCCAACGCGAGATGGCGCTCGCCGCCGCCGAGCACGACCTGCCGCTCGCGAAGGGGACCACCAAGTGATCAAGGTCGAATGGCTCTACTGGCTGGTGGGCCTCGTCTTCGTCGTCATGGCCGTGCAGATGGCGGCCGACCGCAGCAATCCCAAGCGGTGGACGTCCGCGGCCTTCTGGGGCCTGCTCGGGCTCACCTTCCCGTACGCCACCGGGGTCGCCAACGCCACCGCGGGCGCCGGGAGCTGGACCCTGCCCGCCGAACCGCTCGGCGTCGCGGTCCTCGCCCTGATCGTGCTGGCCGGGTTCAACTTCCTCGGCAAGGGCGTCCCTGACACCACCACCGACGAGCAGCGCGAGGCCTCCGCGGCCCGGCTCGGAAACAGAATCTTCATCCCCGCCCTGACGATCCCCCTCGTGGCCATCGTCTGCGCCTCCCTGCTAGACACGTCCGGGCTGTTCGAGACGGGCAAGGCCACCCTCCTCGGACTCGGCGTCGGATGCATCGTCGCCCTGGTCGTCGGCATGCTGGTCACCGGTGAGAAGAAGCTCTCCGTCCCGATCCACTCGGGGCGTTCCATGCTGGAGGCGATGGGCTCCGCCCTGCTGCTGCCTCAGCTCCTCGCCGTGCTCGGCTCGATCTTCGCGCTGGCCGGAGTCGGCACCCAGGTCGGCAAGATCGTGAACGATGTCCTCCCGGGGAACTCCAAGTACCTCGCTGTGATCGCGTACTGCCTCGGCATGTTCCTGTTCACCGTGGTCATGGGCAACGCCTTCGCGGCGTTCCCCGTGATGACCGCGGCGATCGGCTGGCCCGTCCTCATCGAGCAGATGCACGGCAACGCCCCGGCCATCCTGGCGATCGGCATGCTCGCCGGCTTCAGCGGAACCCTCTGCACACCGATGGCCGCCAACTTCAACATCGTCCCGGCGACACTGCTCGAACTGAAGGACCAGTACGGACCGATCAAGGCACAGATCCCGACGGCGCTCCCGCTCCTGGTCTGCTGCACCGCGATCATGGCGCTCTTCGCCCTCTGAGCCCTCGCGGCGCCTGCCTTCCGATCCGCCCTCCAAGCCATTCGACCCGCAAGGAAGTGCCATGACCCGTGTACTCATCACCGGCTTCGCCCCCTTCGACGGCGAGAGCGTCAACCCCTCCTGGCAGGCGGCCTCCCTCGTGGCCGCCGAGCCGCCCGCCGGGCTCACCGTGACTGCCACCGAACTCCCCTGCGACTTCGGCAAGTCCATCGACGCGCTGCGCGACGCCATCCGCGCTGCGACCCCCGACCTGGTCGTCTGCCTGGGTCAGGCGGGCGGCCGCCCCGCCGTCACCGTCGAACGCGTCGGCATCAACATCGACGACGCACGCATCCCCGACAACGCGGGCAACCAGCCCATCGACGAACCGGTCGTCCCGGGCGGCCCCGCCGCGTACTTCTCCACCCTGCCGGTGAAGGCCTGCGTCGCCGCCCTGCGTGAGGCGGGTGTCCCCGCCGCCGTCTCCCACACCGCGGGCACCTTCGTCTGCAACCACGTCACCTACGGCCTCGGCCACCTCATCGCCACCGAATTCCCGCACGTCCGCGGGGGTTTCGTGCATGTCCCCTGGGCGCCGGAACAGGTCACCGACGGCACCGCCCCGGCCCTGGAACCCGCCACGGTCGCCCGCGGAGTGCGCGCGCTGCTGGTCACCGCGGCCAACTTTCCCGCGGACCAGGACCTGTTGGTCACCGAGGGAGCCACCCACTGATGCCGCTCACCACGTACGCGGCCGACTTCGCCCGGCTCGCCCTCGCGAACGTCACACGGGAGTACCCCAACTTCCCCGCCCACCTGGTGACATCAGCGGACGAGCAACTCCGGCCGACCGCCCTGCATCCGGCCTTCTACGGCGCCTACGACTGGCACTCCTCGGTCCACATGCACTGGCTGCTCGTCCGCCTGCTGCGCCGCCACGGCGAAACGCCCGCGTTCGCCGACACCGCGCCGGTCGTCGACGTACTCGACAGCCACCTCACCCCCGAGAACCTCGCCGTCGAAGCCGCCTACCTCCGCGACCGGCCCTCCTTCGAACGGCCCTACGGGTGGGCCTGGCTGGTCGCGCTCGCCGCCGAGTGCCGGGCGTACGGGGGTGCGTCGGGCGCCCGCTGGTCGGCGGCCCTGGCGCCGGGTGTCGCCGTCGTCGACCGGCTGCTGGCCGACTGGCTGCCGAAGGCCACGTATCCGGTACGCCACGGGAACCATCCCAACAGCGCCTTCGCACTGGGACTCGTACTCGACGCGGGGGAACTGCCCACCGCGACCACCGAGGCCGTACGGCAACGTCTGCTGGACTGGTTCGCCGACGACCACGACGCGCCCGCGCACTGGGAACCGTCGGGGCAGGACTTCCTGTCCCCGGCGCTGACCGAGGCCGACGCGATGCGCAGGGTGCTGAGCACCGACCGGTTCGCCCGGTGGCTCGACCGCTTCCTGCCCACGCTGCGGTCCGGCGCCCCCTGCCCGCTCCTTGACGTGCCTGTCGTCTCCGACCACGCCGATCCGCAGATCGGCCATCTGCTGGGCCTCGCCCTCAGCAAGGCCGCCGCGCTGCGCTCGATCTCGTCGGCCCTGCCCGGCGGACCGGTGCGCACGCGCCTGGCCGAGGCGGCCGAAGCACACCTCACCGCGGGCCTGCCCGCCGTGGACCGCGGCGACTTCACCACCGACCATTGGCTGGCCTCCTTCGCCACATTGGCCCTTGATCCCGCGACATGAACGCCCCGGTTCGTCTGTCCGGGCAAGGAACGCAGTCATGCCCGAGCGGCCCAGCGCGTGGGGCCGGCATGGTCACCGAGGTCCGCCGCGACTCCCCGACCGAGTAGCTCCACCGCCCGTTCAACGCGGTCGCGGGCAGCGGCAACGTCACCTTCCGCTGCGCGGTGCCGTCGGCCGCGCAGGTCAGTACCTTCCACCGGGCCGCGGCGAAGGCGGTGATCGCGTCCGCTGTGCGGTCCAGCGACCCGCGCAGTCCGAGGAGACCACTCGCTCGTGCCGAAACCTGCCGCCGAACTCCGCGGCCCGCGCGAACTCTTGACGAGTACACGTACAGCACAAAGAATGAGCGCGCCCTGTCTGACAACGTTGTCTGGCCTTCGGGGAGGCGCTTCCGCCCATGAAATGGACCCATCCGCCCACAAGTTGGACCCGACGCATACGCGGTGCGGGCACGGTGGTCGCAGCGGCAGCCCTGCTCGGCGCCGCCCTTGCCGTGCCCACGGCCCAGGCCGCCGCCCCGCAGGAGAGCCAACTCACCGATCTCGTCAACCCGTTCATCGGAACCCAGAACGAAGGCAACACCTATCCCGGCGCGGCCGTGCCCTTCGGGATGGTGCAGCTCTCACCGGACACCGGGCACAACACCGGCTACGACTACTCCCAGAACCACATCCGGGGCTTCTCACTCGTCCATCTCTCCGGCGTCGGCTGCGGCTTGGGCGGTGACCTGCCCGTGCTGCCGACCACCGGTGACGTCACCGAGACGGACTACGCCAAGTACCAGGCCGAGTTCAGCCACGACGCGGAGACGGCGAGCCCCGGCTACTACAAGGTCGGTCTGAAGACCGACATCGACGCCGAGTTGACCGCGACCGCCCGCACCGGTGTGCAGCGTTACACCTTCCCCGCCACCGACAAGGCCAACGTCCTGCTCAACGCGGGGCAGTCACTGCACCGCACGGTCGCCACCAAGGTCGAGGTACTCGACGCCCGGACCGTGCGCACCGCGATCACCGGCAGCGGATTCTGCCAGGACACCAAGCCGTACACCGTCTACACGATCACCCGCTTCGACCGCCCGTTCACCGCGTTCGGCACCTGGAACGGCTCCACGGTCACCGACGGGTCGAGGACCGGCCGGGACGGCGCGTACGTCCGCTTCGACACCAGCCACGACCGGACCGTCGAGGCCACGACCGCACTCTCGTACGTCGACGCACACGGCGCTGCCCTGAACCTCCGCGCCGAGGGCGGTCGTTCCTTCGACCAGGTCCGCGGTGCCGCTCGGCGAGCCTGGGAGGACCGGCTCGACGACGTCCGCGCCCAGGGCGGGAGCGACACACTCCGCCGCACGTTCTACTCCTCCCTGTACCGGTCCTTCCTCGCGCCCAACATCGGCAGCGACGCGGACGGTCGCTACACGGGCTGGGACCAGAGGATCCACCGCGCGCACGGCTTCACGTACTACCAGAACTGGTCCCTGTGGGACACCTACCGCACCCAGTCCCAGCTCCTGTCGCTGCTCGCGCCCCGCGAGGCCCGCGACATGGCGATATCCGTCATCAAGATCGACGAGGAGAGCGGCTGGCTGCCCAAGTGGGGGTACGGCACGGTCGAGACGAACATCATGACCGGCGACCCGGTCACTCCGTTCCTGACCAACGCCTACCAGCAGGGCCTGCTCAAGGGCTACGAGGAACGGGCCTACCGGGCCCTGAAGAAGAACGCCGACGGGGTGCCGCCCGCCGACTCGCCGGCCGTCGGCCGCGAGGCCAACCAGGAGTACATCGCCGGCGGCTTCGCGCCGTACATCAAGGACCGCCCGCACGCGAAGCCCGGCGACTCGGACTACGACCACGGCGCGTCCGCGACTTTGGAGTACGCGCTGTCGGACGCGATGCTCGGTGAGATGGCCCGCGATCTCGGCCATGACGCGGACGCGGCGCGCTACGCCGCCCGCGCCCAGAACTACCGCAGGATCTTCGACGCCTCGACCGGCTTCTTCCGCGCACGCGACGCCTCCGGTGCCTTCACCGGGCCGGACGACCCGGCCAAGAGCGAGGGATTCCACGAGGGCACGTCCTGGCAGTACCAGTGGCTCGTCCCGCAGGACCTGCCGGGAATGGTCGACCTGATCGGCGGCAAGCAGGCGGCCAACGACCGGCTGGACTCCTTCTTCGCCTACGGACAGCTCGTGCAGGATCCCGCGAAGACCGCCCGCGAGGTATGGGTGAACGGCCCGTACGCCTACTACAACGCGGACAAGTACAACCCGCAGAACGAGCCCGACCTCATAGCGCCGTACACCTACCTCTCGACCGGCCAGCCGTGGAAGACCACCGACGTGGTGCACGCCGCGCTGACCCTCTTCACGGACACCCCGACCGGCATGACCGGCAACGACGACCTCGGCACCATGTCCGCATGGAACGTGCTGTCGTCCATCGGCATCTTCCCGGTGCAGCCCGGCTACGACACCTGGGGCCTGTCCACACCCGTCTTCGAACGGATCGACCTCACGCTCGACCGCCGCTACTACCCGCGTGGCTCGCTCACGGTGACGGCACCCGGGACATCGGACAGCCGCCGCTACATCCAGTCGGCCCGAGTCGACGGCTCCCCGTACGGCCGCACGTATCTGACGACGGATGCCCTGCGTGACACCCGGTCGCTCGCGTTCACGGTCGGCGCCGAGCCGTCCGGATGGGGAACGACCGCCGAGGCCGGGCCTCCTGCACTGAACTGACCCACGGGTTCCCGCGCGGCCGAGCCGCCGTACACGGCCGGGGCCCGATGCGTGCCGCCTTCCGCACGCATCGGGCCGCAGCCGGCAGCGCTGTGCCTGTCAGACCGTACCGCTCTCCCACCACCAGGAGCCGGAGCCGTACGAGGGGTACTGGACACGGCTGTCCACATGCTGCCAGGAGTGCGAGTAGGCCTCGAGGCCGGAGAATCCGCAGGTTTCGGCGATCTTGTAGACCTGGTAGGTGGTGTGGCCGGCGACCACGATGTCCGCGGCGACGCCGTAGCAGTGCATGCTGTTGGACGCACCGCCCACCGAGGAGTTGTAGGCGACGCTCCGGAAGCCGGAGTTGACGGTCACCGCGCTGTTGCCGGCCTTCTTGCGCAGCGCCTCCAGCTTGTACATCAGCCGGCGCACGTTCTCCTTCACCTCCGCCGATCCCACCTTGCCGCCGCCGAAGCCGGAGCCGTCGTGGGAGGAGAACTCGCTCCAGTCGAAGTGCGCAGTCGAGCCGTCGCTGTTCTCGAGGCTGTTGAGCACGCTCTGGGTCTGCGGGCCGACGACACCGTCAGCGGTCAGACCGTAGGCGGACTGGAAGCGTCTGACCGCGGCGCCCGTGCCCGCGCCGAAGGCGCCGTCCCAGGCGACGTAGGTCTGCTGTGCGCTGGACGCCGCCCAGCCGCCGACCCGGATCTGCAGCTCCTTGACGTCGGAGCCGGAGTCGCCCTGCTGGAGAGTGCGGCTCCAGCCGTACGCCGAGGCCCGGCCCGCCGACCCGAGGTCGGCGGCTGCCGCCATGCCCAGCGCGGCGGCCACGCCTGCCGCGCCGCGGAGCAGGGCGCGGCGGTCGATGCTTCGGCTGTCTTGGGGCATGTTCATGAAACTGACTCCTTTGCTGGATGTGCGGAACTGCCGGTCACTGCGCGAACGGCGTCGGCTGCCGACCGCCGGGTCGGCCGGGCGGTGAGCCCGGCTGCGTACCGCCGGCCGCCCTGCGCGTGGGGTCGGTCGGGCACTGCCTGTGCCGGTCAGGCGACCAGTGAGCCAGGTGCTGCCGCTCCGCAACTCACCGGACTTGGCGGCAGGTTCCGGACCCGCGCGAGCCGAACGGCTCCCCCGGCCCTCTCAGTCGTTGTCGTTGTACAGGGCGGAGGGCCTGGTGACGCAGCCGATCGGGAGGAAGCCCCAGCCGAGGGCGGGGTCCCGGACCACCGCAGCCTGGCCGTCGCGCGTGGTGAAGCGGTACATGACGGTGCCGGAGGCGGCGCCCGCTGGGTCTGCCCAATGGCCGCCGTTGGAGGTGAAGTCGGTGCCGTAGAAGTAGTTGTAGTACAGCGTGCAGCCGGTGTTGGCGGGCGAGGCCGTGCCGTCGCCGGTGGCGTGGGCCGCGGCGTTGTAGTCGCGGCCTGTGTTGAGGCGATGCGACAGCATGTCCTTGGTCGTGTCGGAGCAGGAATCGCCGACGCTGCGGACGAACGCGCCCATGGACCCGGGCATCGCCCAGCCGCACATGTTGAGTCTCGTGATGGCCCGGCCGTAGTGCCAGTTGGCCGCGGTGGTCTGCTCGTTGTCGAACTCCCAGCCCCGCAGGGAGCGTCCCAGGTAGTAACCGCTCGGCTTGTTCACGATCCAGCTGCCGCCGCCGGCGATGGGCGCGCCGGTGCTCGGGGAGTTCGCGGTCTGGATCTGCCAGACGTTTCCGGCCGCCGCGGGGCCGGTGGCAAGGGCGGTGAGGGCGGCGGCCGCCATCACGGGGGCGAGGAGGCGCAGGGCGAGACGGACGGGGCGGCGGAGCATACGTACTCCTTCGGGGTCCGGAGGCGTTGGCTGGTACACGGTGGTCGGTGGCGTCAGCAGAACCGGAGGCGACGCCGTGGCGAGGGTTGACGCGCGTAAACCGTAGGGCCGAATTGTCATGCCTGCAACAGCCACTGATTGAACGGACGGTTACGGCGACGGCGTCGGAAGTTGCACCTGCAACCTCCCCGTATCTGTCCGATTCCGGCCGCTTCCTGATGGGAAAGTGCGCGGGGAACAGTACGACCTGCCGTCACCCGCCGTACGCCCGGCTGCGGCAGCCTGACCGCATGACGTACGACGGAACACAGTCCGTGGACGGGCTCATGGCCCTGCTGGCCGACTGTGAGGACGTCTGGGACACCCCGGACCGCTCCGGCGACCCGGTGGACATCCTCGACCACGGCCTCCAGGTCGCCGCGGTGCTGGCCGAGCGCTTCCCGGCCGACGAGGAACTGCAGGTGGCCGGGCTCGTCCACGACATAGGCCACTACCTTGTGCCCAGCGACGAAGCGGGACACGGCACACATGCCGCGACGGCTGTCGAGGGCCTGCTGGGATCGCGCGTCGCACGGCTCGTCGCCCTGCACATCCCGGCCAAGCGCTACCTGGCCGCCGTCGACCCACGCCTCGTGCTGTCGCCGGAGAGCACCCGCACCCTCGGCTGCCAGGGCGGCCCCATGAGCTCTGAGGAAGCGGCCGCCTTCGAGGCCGACCCCGAGTTCGCGGGGGCGATCGCACTGCGCCGCGCCGACGAGGCGGGGAAGACGGTGGGCCTGCGCGTGGCTGGTCTCGATTCCTGGCGACCCGTTGTGGAGCGTGTCGCTTCAGGTCGCGTTGCGGTCGGCTGAGTTCCACCTGCCCGCGGCCGATCCACGAAAGCAGGGCCGGCCATGGCGGCACAGGGCTGGGGCACGCCCGGCTCGTCGGGGGGCGGCGGCGCCCTGGGGTGCCGGTCGTGCGCGGACTCGATCGTCGCCGAGCGCACTCCCGGCACCGTTCTGGCGGCGCCGCCGCCGAGGCGTTCACCGGGACCGCACTACCATCGCGCGGACAACCCGCGGGACAACCCGCGGCAGAGCCCCGCAGACGACGGCGTAAGGACAGACGTGGACCCGATCCAATAGGTGCTCTTCACCGTCGCCCGGCTTTGCGCCGGCACCGTCGACGGTCTCGCCAACGGCGGCACCGTCGTCGAGTTCCTTGTTCAGCGGTCCTTGAGCAGTTCGCTGGGCCGGGCTTCTTCACGGACGTCACCTTGCGGCCCGTCTCTGCTTGGCCCAGTTCGGCTCGGCCGGGGCGGTGTCGCTCGCGGTCCGGTCCATGATCAGCCGCTTGGCGGTCCGCGGCGCCGAGCCGGTTGCGGCGGGTGAACCTACCATGGGATGGGTGCGAGGCTTTCTCCCGAAGATCGAGGGCGGCAGGCTGCAGAGTCTTCTGCAGGCGATCGAGGACGGCATTCACATGATCGTCGCAGCCCTGCTCGTGCTCCTCGCGGGGATCCTGACGGTCGGGGTCGCCGTCCGTGTCGCGGAAGCGATCCAAGGACCGCATCGCGCGGAGACGATCGCGATCCCCATGCTGGACAGCACCCTGATCCTGTTCATCGTGGCGGAACTGCTGCACACCGTCCGCTTCACCATCAGGAACCAGACACTCGATGCCGAGCCGTTCCTCGTCGTGGGCCTCATCGCGGGTATCCGCAAGGTCCTCATCGTGACGGCCGAGGTGGAACGGTCCTTCCGGTGGAGCGTGGAGGGCATCGAGCTCGTCATCCTGACGGGACTGATCCTGGTCATGGCGGGCGCGATCTACGTCTGGCGGCGTTCGACGCGGCCGGAGGACTACTTCCCGCTCCAGGGCCCTCATCCCTCCCCGGGACCGCGGCGCGGCTGAACTGCGCGGTCATCTCCGCGGCCGTCGACCTGGGCCGCCTCGCGGCTCACGATGCGGCAGCTCAGTTGCGCACGTGACAATTTCCGCAGCACAGGACCCTGCCTGCCAGCACAGGACCTTGTCTGTCGGAGGCTCACCGGAACGCGATGCTCCTGCCCTGCCAGCCCTCGTACGTTCCGTCCGGCAGCAGCCGGTTGAAGGCGATGCTGTCCTCGACGTCCCGCGCGAAGACGAACACCACTTCGCCCTGGGTGCCGACCGCTACGGCGGTATCGGTCGTGAAGTCACCCGGCACGGGGTCCCACCCGGCGAACGATCCGTCCGCACCGAGTCTGTTGAACTGAATGCGCCCCTCCACATCCGTCACGAACACGAGCACGTCCTCGCCCCGGGCCGCTGCTGCGGGCTGGGTGGCGCCCACCATGCCGCCGGGGACCTCTTGCCAGCCCTCGAACGCTTCGCCCCGCTCACTCCGGTTGTACTGGATCCGGCCGTCGGGGTCCCGGGCGAAGACATGAAGGTCCTCGCCCCGGCTCGCCGCCGTCGGCGCCGCCTGACTGCGCAGAGACGCGAACGTCTCCGCCATCGACACCGAACGGACGGTGGTGGGCAGCGGCCGGATCGACTGGATCTCCCAGCGGCCCAGGGTAAGCGCGGTTGCGGGGAGCACGACCTCGACGCCGTGTCCGTCATCCGTCTCACGGAGGTCCGACCTCCGCTGGGCGATGACATCCGCAATCTGGTCTGCGGCCTCGGTCATGATGGGTCCCGCGATGGGGACTGTGACCGCGGCGGCCAGAACCATCGCGCGGACCGCGGTGACCGGATCGTCGGACTGAGCGATCTCTTCCACCTCTTCGTGCAGGAACTCGATGCCGATGCCGGGGTCCTCAGTCGCTCTGATCGCAGCCATGCACTTCCTCACTCAAGGTCGAGGGCCGGTCGGAGCATCAGGGGTTCGGTCTCCGATCGGGCACTGCTCCCAGCATGGCCACAGGTGCGCCCCACGCTCGCGGTGGACACCGCCTTACGGGTGCTGCGGATCCTCCGTACCGCATCACTGTCGACGGAGAGGTCTCCACCAGGCTGCGAGGCGGGCCCCCGGGGCGTCGACCACGACCGGGGGCTGGGCGTCAGCCCAGCCTGGCGAGAGGTCCGGCCACCGACACCGGCCCTGCCGGGGACCGGGCGGTCGCGGAGTCGGGAGGCAGACACGGAGTGCTACGGCCTTGGCAGCTGCAACCGCCCGGTGACCACCTCGTCCCCCGACAAGCCGTGGGCGTTCTTCGACGAGCAGGACCTCGCACAGACCGTCGAGCGCACCCATGCGGCCGTGGAACGCGTAACGCCGTCCGGGCGCTCACACGAGCCACGGCCCCCAGGGGAGCCAGAACCGGAACGGATGGTTCCGTGAATTCCGTCACACCGGGTGGGGCCATTCACCCCGCCCGATAGTAGATACCGCCCTGTCGGCAAAAGGGATTTGTCCGGCTTGATATTAGGCGCACCCTATACCGCCGCTTGAGGGCATTCCCCATAGTCGGCAATTCCGCCCACCGCGCAGCCGACGAAGGCTTTGTGACGGTGCAACAGGAATTGGCATGGGACAGCGGAATCCGGCCCCGCACGCCTCCACGGCCGTGGCAAGGGCGGCCAAGACTACGAAGCAAGTTAGTAGGAAGGCCCTTTGCGCTGCCTGTGAAGTCGTCCTAAGAATGGCGATCCGCAAGACGTTTCCGCAGTTCAGCAGCCGAGTCCGTGCAGGCCCGCCGCGCAGGGGGGGGCAATCACGGTCACCGAGTGAGGTCACGATGGGGAATCACCGCAAGAAGAAGCATCACCGGCGGATAGTCATCGCCGCTGTCGCCGTGGGTGCCGTGGGCGTGCCGTCCGCCGCCATGGCATGCGGCGGCTGGCCGGACAGCGGAGAGAATCAGGCCTTCACCGCCCAGCGGACCGCGGTCAAGGAAACGGGGAACGAAAGCGACGGCGGTCGCGGCTGGAAAGACAACTGGCACCACCGCCACAACCACCACGAGCACAACCGCAGTACCGCGGAAGCACCCAAGACGCCGGCCGCCTCCGCGAGTGCGCCGACGACCACCGCGCCGAAGCCCAGGCACACCCCGAAGACGCCGACCGCCTCCGCGAGTGCTCAGACGACCACCGCGCCGAAGTCCACGCACACCACCTCCCCCAGCACTCCGAAGGCGTCCGCCTCCGCGGCCCCCACGCCCGCGAGCACACCGAAGACCACCGCCCCGGCGTCCGGGGCCGTCGCACGCATCGTGCAACTCGTCAACGCCGAGCGCAGCCAGGTCGGTTGCTCACCCGTGACCTTGAACTCGACCCTGACCAAGACCGCACAGGCGCACAGTGCGGACATGGCGGCCCACCAGAACATGTCGCACACCGGCTCCGACGGGTCGTCTCCCGGCAGCCGGATCACGAGTTCCGGCTACAGCTGGAGCACCTACGGCGAGAACGTGGCCTACGGTTACGCCACCCCCGACCAGGTCATGGCGGGCTGGATGTCCAGCGCCGGCCACAGAGCCAACATCCTCAACTGTGCGTTCAAGGAGATCGGCGTCGGCCTCGCGCAGCCCGACAACTACTGGACCCAGGACTTCGGGACCGCCCGGTAAACGGCTGCGGGGCAACGGACTGCCGGGGGCTGCCATACGCGGCCGAGTACGCGAGCCGACCTCCTACGCGGCCCTCTCCCCCTCCGCAGACAACGGAACCTGCGGCCCGTCCGCCTCCCGGAGCCACCGCCGCAGCACCCGGTGCACGGCCTCCGCCCCCACGAGTTCCTCGCCCTCCTCCACCGGTACGGAGACGCAGACCGGCGACAGCAGGAACGGCCTCCCCTGCGCGCCCCCCAACCCCCCGTGCGACCCGATCTGCTCCTCGAACGCCAGGACTTCGCCGGACTCGGGGTCATACCAGGAGTTGACCATGATGTCGGCGGTGTGCGGGAAGGAGTGGGTGCGCCGGACCGCGTCGGCGGCGCCCGGACCGAAGACGGCGACCGGCCCCGGTCGGCCGTCGAGCCGGTCGAGCGGTGTCTGCGCGCCGTACGCACCGAGCACCACCCCGCCGTGCTCCTCGCTGCGCACCAGCAGAAAGCCGACGCCGGGGTGGTTGGCGAGGCTGGTGAGCAGGGCGGGGTACCGGGCGTCCATCTCCTCCTTGGTCATGCGGTGCGGCACGTCCGGGAAGGAGACCAGGCCGAGGTTGCCGGAGGCGAGGACGACCGGTTCCGAGCGCCGGGTGGGCCGGTGCTTCTCGCCGCCCTCCTCGACGGGCCTGCGCAGGGCCGCACGGACGGCGGCCCGGGCCTCGGTGCCGCTATGGGTACGCTCAGCCCGGCGCGGCACATGGAGTCCGCAGCCGGCCCGGACCAGGTCTCCGAGGGTGAGCCCGTACCGGGAGTGGAAGGTCTCACCGGGACTCTGCCCGTGGTCGGAGAGGACGACGATCCGGTACTGCCGCGGGGCGTGCTCGGCGACCTTCTCGATCAGGGCGACGGCGCGGTCGAGGCGTTGCAGCACCTTCTCGGCGTCGCGGCTGTGCGGGCCGGAGTGGTGGGCGACCTCGTCGTAGGCGACGAGGTCGGCGTAGACGGCGGTGCGGCCGGCGAGCAGGTCGCCCATGACCGCGGCGACGACGACGTCCCGTTCGACGACGGTCGCGAAGGCACGGACGAAGGGGTAGAGGCCGCCGCGCTTGACGCGCGGGCGCTGCTTGCGCAGCCGGGCCGCCGTCGACTGGCCGATCTCGCGGCCGACCTCGGCGAAGAATGAGAGCGCCGTGCGGACGGCGTTGGCCGGGTCGGAGAAGTAGGCGAAGTAACCGGCGCGGGAACGGTTCTTCCGGCCTCGGCGGCGGGTGGCTATGGACAGGACGAGGGCCTGTTCATCGGCGCCGCCGCTGAAGAGGTTGCCGCGGCTGGCGCCGTCCACGGTGAGCAGTCCACCGTCGGCTGTGTACAGCATGGCGCGGCGCTGCAGCTCGGCCGCGCTGGTCGGTCGATTGCACACCATCACCTCCCGGCTGTCCTTCTCGTACCAGCGGAAGGCCGGGACGTCGAAGTTGGAGCCGTGCAGGATGCCGAGCTGGCTGGCGCCGGTCTGGCTGGACCAGTCGGTGCGCCAGGGGGTGAGCCGGTGGGTGCCGTCCAGCCAGGTGGCGACGGTGGGCATCAGGCCTCTGGCGACGGCGGCGGTGAGCACGTCGTGGCCGACGCCGTCGAGCTGGAGGAAGACGGTGCCGGGGGCGGCCGGGCAGGGCGGGTGGGAGCCGCGCCGGCGGGTGGCGAGGCGGGAGAGCCGGCGCCGGTAGGCGTCGTCGTCGCGGACGGCGAGCGCACCGCCGGTGGCGGAGGCGACGGCGGACATCACGGCGGCCACGATCACGGCGGTCTCCGGGGCGGCCTCGCTCTGCCCGGAGGGGTTGACGCGCAGGGCGACGAGGAGGAGGGAGCCGTTGAGGAAGAACACGAGCAGGCCGAGGACGAGTGCGGGCACGAGCAGCAACAGTCGTACCAGCAGGGGCCATACGGCGGCCGACAGCACACCGAAGGCGCCGGCGCCGAGGGCCGCGGTCACGGCGATACGGGTGGCGCTGTCACCGTCGGCGGACTGGAGCCGGAAGTCGGGCAGGATCCCGGCGAGGACCAGAATGGTGACGGTGGACACCGCCCACACCACGACGCTGCGCCCGACCTGACTGACGCCCCGCCGCCACCGCACGCCCCACCGACCTCACGTCCGCGACCCGCGTCCGCCGCGGACCTGCTGCCGCCAACCCTGTCATACGGTCATGGGGGCGAGCGGGCTCACCTTCCGTCGTACCCGGCCGTCGGCATCGACAGCCTCCGGTGGACCCGCGCCTTCATCTGGGCGTCGTAGCGGGGCTCGGCCCGCCCCACCGTCTCCACCCGCACCCCACGTCTCGCGCACTCCGCCGTGAAGTCCTCGACCGACGACAGCGCGCTCTCCAGGACCCGTCTGCTCGGTGCGACGAAGACGTCGAGGCCGGGGCGGACACCTGACCACAGGGCGCTGTGGTCGTGGCGCAGCCCGCGGACCAGGAGTTCGCGGGCGATTACGTATCCGTTCTCCACGGCCCAGCGCGCGCACATCGCGTGCTGGCTGCGGGAGTCGACCAGGAAGGGGTCGATCTCCAGTTCCTCCAGGGGCGTCAGACTCGCGATGGCGGTCACCCGCACCGGCGCGAGCCCGCCGTAGGCACCCCGCACCTGTCCCATGGCGCCCCCTCACCTCCGGGTTTCGCCGCCGACACTACTCCTGCACGTAGGCTTCGGGGAGTCGCGCGAAGGAGGCAAAGAGGGTGCCGGCGGAGATCACCTGGTGGGGTCACGCCACCTGCACGATCGAGGATTCGGGCATACGACTGCTGACCGATCCTCTGTTCGCGCGCCGGCTCGCCCATCTACGCCGACGCCGGGGGGCCCCGCCGCCGCCCGAGGCCCGTCGCGCGGACCTCGCGCTCGTCTCCCATCTGCACGCCGACCACCTGCACGTCCCCTCGCTGGCCGGGCTCGCCCCGGGCACGCGCCTGCTGGTACCCCGGGGCGCACCACGTGCGGTGCCCGCACTCCGCCGGCTCCGTCAGCTGCGGATCACCGAGGTCGGCGTCGGGGACGAGATACCCGTCGGCCCCCTCGTCGTACGGGCCGTGCCCGCGTTGCACGACGGCCGCCGGCTGCCGGTCGGCCCGCACCGCTCCCCCGCCCTCGGATACGTCGTCGAGGGCGCGGCACGGACGTACTTCGCCGGGGACACCGGGCTGTTCGACGAGATGGCCGAGGCGGTCGGGCCGGTGGACGTGGCCCTGCTGCCGGTCGGCGGGTGGGGACCGTACCTCGGGGAGGGGCACCTCGACGCCGGGCGGGCGGCGCTGGCGCTGGCCCGGCTGGCGCCGCGCAGCGCGGTGCCGGTGCACTACGGGACGTACTGGCCGATCGGCATGGACGGGGTGCGCCCGCACGAGTTCCACGCACCGGGCGACGAGTTCGTGCGCCTCGCGGCGGAGTACGCGCCGCAGGTGGCGGTGCACAAGCTCGGTCACGGGGAGGGTGCGCGGCTGGAGGTCGCACGGTGAGACTGCTGGTGGTGATGGCGGCCGCCGCCGGTGCCACGGCGACCACCTCGCCGGCCTCGTCGACCGAGTCCACGCAGCAGGCGATCGGCTATCCGGCGCTCTTTCTGCTGGTGCTGGTCGGGGCGCTGCTGCCGGTGATACCGACGGGGGCGCTGGTGAGTTCGGCGGCGGTGGTGGCCTTTCATCAGACGGCGCCGTTCGCGTTGGCGCTGGTGTTGGTGACTTCGTCGCCGGCCGCCTTCCTGGGGGACGCGGCGCTGTACTGGCTGGGGCGGCGCGGGATGAGGTCGAGGAACGGGTCGCGCTGGCTGGCGGCGCTCCGGGCGCGGGCGCCGGAGGACCGGCTGGAGCAGGCGCAGGAGAAGCTGGCCGAGCACGGGGTGACGGTGCTGGTGCTGTCGCGCCTGGTGCCGGCGGGGCGGATTCCGGTGATGCTGGCGTGTCTGCTGGCGGAGTGGCCGCTGAGGCGGTTCGCGCGGGGGAACGCACCGGCGTGTCTGGCCTGGGCGGTGACGTACCAGTTGATCGGGATCGTGGGTGGGTCGTTGTTCCCGGAGCCGTGGGAGGGGGTTGTGGTGGCGGTCGCGCTGACCGTGGTGATCAGCGCGGCGCCGAGTGTGTGGCGGCGGGTTCGGGGTGGTGCGGTGCGTAGATAGCCCGGGGGTGTGCGTGGGGGGCTGACCCGCCCACGCGGCGAGGCCGCGAAACGTGACGACCCCGCGCCCCTTTCGGGGCGCTTCGGTCACCCGGCGCTGTCTGATCCGACCCTGTCCATCACCTTCGACCCTCCCACCGGCAGATCCCAGAGATCCTCCCGCTCCAGCCCCGCCTTCTCCCAGGCCGCCCGCACCCGTGTCAGGGGTTCCAGGACCGGCTCTGCCGAGAGGACGAACGTGCCCCAGTGCATGGGTGCCATCCGCCGTGCCCCCAGGTCCTGCGTCGCCCGGACCGCCTCCTCCGGGTCGAGGTGGACGTCGCTGAGCCACCAGCGGGGGTCGTAGGCGCCGATGGGCATCAGGGCGAGGTCGATGCCCGGGTAGCGGCCTCCGATGCGGAAGAACCAGTGGCCGTAACCCGTGTCGCCGGCGAAGTAGACACGCCGCCCGTCGGCGGCGGTGAGGACCCAGCCGCCCCAGAGGCTGTGACAGGTGTCGGTGAGGGTGCGCTTGGACCAGTGGTGGGCGGGGACGAAGTCGAAGCGGACACCGGACAGTTCGGCCGCCTCCCACCAGTCCAGCTCGGTGACGGTCGTGAAGCGGCGGCGCCGGAACCAGCGGCCGAGGCCGGCCGGTACGAACACCGGGGTGTCGCGCGGCAGGCGGCGCAGGGTGGGGGCGTCCAGGTGGTCGTAGTGGTTGTGGCTGATGACCACCGCGTCGACGCGCGGCACGGTCTCCCAGGCGACGCCGACCGGCGTGATGCGGGCCGGGGTGCCGATGATGCGACGGGACCAGACGGGGTCGGTGAGGACGGTCAGGCCGCCGATCCGGACGACCCAACTGGCGTGTCCGACCCAGGTGACGGCGACCGTGTCGGTGTCGACGCGGGGCAGCGGGCCCGGCTCGTAGGGCAGCAGCGGGATATCGGCGAGGCCCTCGCGCCCGGGGCGGACGGAGCCCTCGCGGGCGAAGCGGGCCATGGCCTTGAGGCCGGGCAGGGGTGCGGTCAGACGGTCGTGGAAAGTCCGCGGCCAGACCCGGAGTTCGCCCAGCGGGCGGGGTTCGGCGAGCGGCGGAGACGGAGGCGCGTAGGGAGTCGGGGCTGTGCGGGCGGTGTCGTCCAGGGTCGTCGTGGCAGTCGTGTCGGCAGTCGTCGTGGGTGCGTTCGTCGTGGGGGCAGTCGTCGTGGGGGCAGTCGTCGTGGTGGACCCTGACTCATGCGTCTGCTGCGTCATCGAGGAGGCTCCCATCGCTGAGCGTCGTCGCGGAGGTCGCCGAGTACCGACCTCAAGGACATCAACGCGCGTTGCACGTGTGGCAGTTCCGACGGTGCGGGTGACGTGAGGCATTCCAGGCGTTCCTCGTCGGTGCCGCCCAGCAGCGGCCCGGTGGCGAGCCGGACGCGCAGCGCCTGGAGATCGTCGCCGAAGCGGTGGCCGCCGGGCGCGGGCACGCCGAGCCGGCCGGTGAGGAAGTCCTCCAACTCCTGCGCGTCGCCGACCCCCTGGGCACCGAGCGCGGCGCGCAGGGGTTCCAGGTCGGCGTACAGGTGACGGCCTGCCTGCGGGGGCCGGGCCAGGCCGCCGCCGGCGACCACCGCGGCGTGCGCGGCGGCGGCCACGCGCGCGTGCAGGCGTACGGCGGCCTCCCGGCGGGTGGTGACGGGCTCGGGCTCGTCGAGCGCGTGCCCGGCGGCGACCGCGACCGGCCCGGCGAGGCGGGCGCCGAGGGCGGTCAGGACGTCGAGCACGCGCGCGTGCAGGGCCGTACCGGTGTCGCCCTCGGGGAACCGGGCGACGGCGGCGGGCCAGCCGGCCGGCAACAGGGCGCCGGCCAGGTCGGTGACGACGGTGACCCGGTCCGGGAGCATCTCGGCCGGGCTGAGCAGCACGGTCGCGTGTGCGGCGTGCAGGGTGTCGCGCCAGGTCTCGTCGCTGACCAGGTGGAGTCCCTCGCCGGTCGCCGCCTCGACGGTCTCGTGCAGCAGTTCGGGCGGGGCGACGGTGGCGGTGGGGTCGTCGGCGATGGAGAGGACGAGGAGCCTGGGGTCACCGCCCTCGTCCCGGACCCGGCGCACGGTCTCCAGCAGTGCGTAGGGATCGGGTACGCCCCCGGACTCGGCCGGGGTGGCCACGTGGAAGACGGGCCGGCCGAGAAGCCGGGCGTACGGTGCCCACCAGGCGGCGCAGGGGCGCGGCACCAGGACGTCACCGCCGAGCGCGGCGGTGAGCGCCAGCAGGAGGGCCGGGGCGCCGGGTCCGGCGGCAACGCGGCCGGGCGTGACGGGCAGCCCACGGCGCTCCCAGTAGCCGCAGGCCGCGTCGAGCAGCGCCGGGCCGCCGCCGACGGGCTCCTCCCCGCCCCGGCTCGCGGCGGCGGCCAGCACGGCGGAGAGTTCGGGCAGGACGGGCAGCCCGTCGTCGGGCAGCGGCGGCCCGTACCGGACGGGTCCATGGCCTCGCGCGGGCGTGTCCCGGGCCGGCCCCTGCCCCTCGGGATCCGTCCGCCGCATGTCCGCCTCCGCGCAGTCCGTGGTGCCGTGTGCCTTCCGGTCCGGGCCGTGCTCTACGTCGGGTGGTGCGTACGGTGCCGGAGTGGTCGCCCCGGGGTACCCGGTGGCGGCCGTCTCACCCGTCCGCGCGGGACCTCCCGCCGCACAGCCGGTACACCGCGCCGCCGCACGCGGCCGCGATCAGCATGCCACCCGCGGCCAGCGCGGGAACCGAGTCCGTGAAGGCGCCCCCTTCCCCGGCCGCCACCCCGTGCTCCACGGTCGGCGGATCACACGACGTGTCACCGCCGCGTGGCTCGTCACACCCGTGATCGTCCGCGCAGGACGCGCCCTTTGTCGTACCGCACGAGCGCCCGTCCTCACAGGAACCGGACGAGCCGGATGAGCCGGAGAAGCCAGGTCCGCCCGAACCCGAACCGCCGGAACCGGAGGAGCCGCCGGGACGGGAGGAACCGGAGGAAGCGCACTCGCGGCCGCCTCCGCAGCCACGCGAGTCCGAGCACTCCCGCCCGTCCCCGCCGCACGACTTCTGCCCCGCGGAACAGGGCCGCTCGTCATTGCCCCCGGACGCCGCGCCGACCTCGCCCCGACCACCGGTGGCATCGTCACCCCGAGATCCCGTGCCATCGTCACCGCGAGATCCCGTGCCATCGTCACCCCGAGATCCCGTGCCATCGTCACCCCGAGCACCCGTGCCATCGTCACCCCGAGCACCCGTGCCATCGTCACCCCGAGCACCCGTGCCATCGTCACCCCGAGCACCCGTGGCATCGTCACCCCGAGCACCCGTGCCATCGTCACCCCGAGCACCCGTGGCATCGTCACCCCGAGCACCCGTGCCGCCGTCACCCCGAGATCCCGTGCCATCGTCACCCCGAGCACCCGTGCCGCCGTCACCCCAGGGACTCGTTGCTTCGTCGCCGCGAGGGACGGTGCCGTCACCCCCGTGAGGGATCCCGCTGTCGCCGCCGGGAACCGTGCCGCCGTCCCCGTGCGGGACGACCCCGCTGTCGCCGCCCGGAACCGTGCCGCCGTCCCCGTGCGGGACCCCGCTGTCCCCGCCCGGAACCGTGCCGCCGTCGCCGCGAGGAACCGTGCCTCCCTCGCTCCGGGCGACCGTGAGGTGTGTGCTCGAGGGATGTTCCTGCTCCCCGCTCGTGGCCGGGCAGGTCCCGTCGGCGGTCCCGGCGCCCTTGGAGACGGCCCGGGGGGCGTGGATGGTCGCGGGTGCCTGCCCGCCGGTCGTCGTCCCGCAGGTCACGGAGACGGTGACGGTGGCCCCGGGCCGCGCACCGCCGGGGTTCGCCTCGGCGGCGGGGCCGGCCACGGCGGCCGTACCGGCGACGCCGAACGCGGCACCCGTCAGGACGGCGACGGACAGGACGCGAGCGGTACGGCGCATGGGATGACTCCTCGGAACGTACGACTCCGGGGACACGCGGCTGGTGCCCCCGCAGCCATCACAGCCCGCCCCACGCCGTGCCGCCCGCGGCCGACGCCCATTCGCGGGACACGCCCGCCCTTTCGGGTGACGTCACGGGCCGGTTCTGGCGTGTCGGCCCCTCGTCACCGGGTACGCGTCCCGCACCCCCTGAAGCACCTGGAGGGAGATATGCAGCGAGGCAGCGACCGGCTGAGCGTCCACCGGGACGACGAGATGAAACACGAGCTGCAGGGCCTGCTCAGGTCCGGGCACCCGACGCGAACCGAGGACTGGAACGACCCCGAGCCACCCGCCGAGGACGATCCGGAGGTGTACCGCGCCCCGATCCTGCCGTGGACCAGTGAGCGGCCGTCGCTGGAGACCGTACGGCTGGAGCTGGCCCGGTTCCTGACCAGGCACGACTTCCCGGCGCAGCCGAGTGAACTGGCACGCGTGCTGCGCCATCGCAACGCCCCCGACGACCTCGTCCAGCGGGTGTCCAGGTTGCCGCGTTCGACGCGCTACCGCAGCCTGCTGGCGCTGGCCGAGGCCGTGGTCGGCGGGGAGTGAGCCGGGACACCGAGAAGGAAGCAAGGGAGTAAATATCATGCGTATCGCGTTTCTGAGCGCGCCCGAGGGCGTCGAGCAGGTGGAGCTGACCGAGCCGTGGAAGGCGGTCTCCGACGCCGGGCACGAGCCGGTGCTGGTGTCGACGGAGCCGGGAGAGATCCAGGCCTTCGACCATCTCGACAAGGCGGACACCTTTCCCGTGGACGAGGTGGTCGCTGACACCTCGGCGGACTCGTTCGGGGCGCTGGTCCTGCCCGGCGGGGTCGCCAATCCGGACTTTCTTCGGATGGACGAGAAGGCCGTCGCGTTCGTGAAGAGCTTCTTCGAGGCGGGCCGGCCGGTCGCCGCGATCTGTCACGCGCCCTGGACGCTGGTCGAGGGCGATGTCGTGCGCGGCCGGACCCTGACGTCCTGGCCGAGCCTGCGGACCGACATCCGCAACGCCGGCGGCACCTGGGTGGACGAGCAGGTAAAGATCTGCGAGGCCGGGCCCAACACACTGGTCACCAGCCGTAAGCCGGACGACCTCAAGGCGTTCTGCGAGGCCTTCCTCGACGTCTTCAGCAAGGCCGAGAAGGGCAACTGAGAAAGGCAACTGAGAAGGCCGACCGAGAGGGGCTCCGGGCACACCGGAGCCGGCCGCCGCCGCGCAGCTGACCGGCGGCGGTCTCAGGTCGCGGAGGTCCTCGGTGTCGCTGTCTCGGCGCAGGTGCGTTCCCTGGCGCCCTCCCGGGTGCGGCCGGCGGCGACGACGCGGCGCGGATTGCGGCGCAGATACTCGCCCTCCAGTTGGGCCATGCGCTCGTTGTGGGCGCGCAGCGCGTCGTTGGAGCCGTACAGCAGGGTGTCGTGGCGCGTCCGGTGGATGTTCTCCAGCTCCTTCATGAGCTGCTGGTCGTCCAGCCGGCTGGGGTCGACTCCGGTCATGGTGGTACCCCGCTCGTCGTGTCCGTCCCGGCGGTCCGGATCCCTGCGTCCACTCTACGGAGGTCCGGGCTCCCGGTCCTGTCTAGCGCCTGTTGCGAAAGTCCCGTCGTCCGCCCGGAGGGCGGCCCCCGCGGCGTCCGGTGCGTGCTCTCGGGGTGCCGGGTGCAAGCCCTCGTACTGGACGTACTTGGGTTTGTGCCCGGTGCGGCGAGAGTGCGTGCCGGGCGTCGCGGGGCAGGCGGGACTTTCGCAACAGGCCCTAGCGGGCCCGCTCCACCCGGCGCTCGTCCCACACCGGCTCCGGGGTCTCGCGGACCCGGCCGTCGGTGCCGAAGACCAGGTAGCGGTCGAAGGAGCGGGCGAACCAGCGGTCGTGGGTGACGGCGAGCACCGTGCCGTCGAAGGCCTCCAGACCCTCCTGGAGGGCTTCGGCGGACTCCAGGTCGAGGTTGTCGGTGGGCTCGTCGAGCAGCAGAGCCGTTACACCCTGTAGCTCCAGCAAGAGGATCTGGAACCGGGCCTGCTGGCCACCGGAGAGTCGATCGAAGGTCTGTTCGGCTTGGTTCGTCAGCTCGTAGCGGCGCAGGCGGGACATTGCGGCGCCCCGGTCCTGGGAGTGTTCCGTCCACAGGACGTCGAGGAGGGTACGGCCCTGGAGCTCGGGGTGGGCGTGGGTCTGGGCGAAGTGCCCGGGCACCACCCGTGCGCCCAGCTTCCACTGTCCCGTGTGTGCCACCTCCCGGCCGGCCAGCAGCCGCAGGAAGTGCGACTTGCCGGAGCCGTTGGAGCCGAGGACGGCGACCCGTTCGCCGTAGAAGACCTCCAGGTCGAAGGGTTTCATCAGCCCGGTGAGTTCGAGTCCCGTACAGGTGACGGCCCGCACGCCGGTACGGCCGCCGCGCAGCCGCATCCTGATGTCCTGGTCGCGCGGCGGCTCCGGGGGCGGGCCGGCCTCCTCGAACTTGCGCAGCCGGGTCTGCGCGGCCGCGTACCGGGACGCCATCTCGTGCGAGACGGCGGCCGCCTGACGGAGGTTCACCACCAGCTTCTTCAGCTGGGCGTGCTTCTCGTCCCAGCGGCGGCGCAGTTCCTCGAAGCGGGCGAAGCGTTCGCGCCGGGCCTCGTGGTAGGTGGCGAAACCGCCGCCGTGCACCCAGGCGTCGGCGCCGGTGGGCGAGGGCTCCACGGAGACGATCTTCTCGGCGGCGCGGGCGAGGAGTTCCCGGTCGTGGGAGACGAACAGGACCGTCTTGCGGGTCTCCTTCAGCTGCGCCTCCAGCCAGCGCTTGCCGGGGACGTCGAGGTAGTTGTCCGGCTCGTCGAGCAGCAGCACCTCGTCGGCGCCCCGGAACAGGGCCTCCAGGACGAGGCGTTTCTGCTCACCGCCGGAGAGGGTGCCCACCTGGCGCCACTGGGCCTTTTCGTACGGCACACCGAGCGCGGCCGTCGTACACATGTCACACAGCGTCTCGTGCTCATAGCCGCGCACCTCGGCCCAGTCGGCGAGCGCCTGCGCGTACCGGAGCTGCGCGGCTTCGTCGTCGACGGTCAAGATGCCGTGCTCGGCCCGGTCGACGGCCTGCGCGGCCTCCCGGATCCGGGGCGGGGCCACCGACACCAGCAGATCACGCACGGTCGTCTCGTCCCGTACGGAGCCCACGAACTGGCGCATCACGCCGAGGCCGCCGCTCACGGTCACCGTGCCGCCGTGCGGCTTCAGCTCGCCGGAGATCAGCCGCAGCAGGGTGGTCTTGCCGGCGCCGTTGGGGCCGACCAGGGCGACGGCCGCCCCCTCACCGACCCGGAAGGACACGTCGCCGAGCAGGGCCCGCCCGTCGGGGAGGTAGTACTCAAGATGCGCGGCTTCCAGATGTCCCATGGTCAGGCATTCTGCGTGGCGCCCCCGACCTGGGGCAAACCGTTATCAGCCCGACGCCTGCGGGTGCGGGCGCGTAGGGGTTGCTCGCGCAGTTCCCACCGGGCCCGCAGCCGAACACGTCGGCATCCCTGTGACGCACAGTCACTCCGCGGCGGACTCCAACGGCTCCCCCGTCGGCCCGCTCGCGCCCGTCGGCTCCACGACCGCGCCCTCCCAGGACAGTGCCTTCCAGCCGTCGTCCGGGGAGCCGTCCAGGATCACCACGCCGGTGTTCTCGAGCGGGCGGGCGGCGGCGAAGGGGACGTCGACGTTGTCGGCGCGGGCCGCCGTCCACAGGCGGATCGCGGCGCCGTGGCTGATCATGGCGACCGTCCGGGCTCCACTGGCGGCGGCCTCGGCGATCACGGCGTCGTACCGGGCCAGGGCCTCGTCACCGGTCTCCCCTCCGGGGATGCGATGCGCGGTGTCCCCGGCAGCCCAGGCGAACACGGTCCGCATGTAGTTCTTGCCGGCCTCGGAGTGGCCGGGCAGCATCTCCAGGTCGCCGGCGGAGACCTCGCGGATGCCGTCGCGGACGATCGGCACGAGGCCGCGGGCCGCGGCCAGCGGAGCGGCGGTGAGCTGGGTGCGGGTCAGGGTGGAGACGTAGAGGGCCTCGATGTCCTCGTCGGCGAGGGCCTCGGGGAGGGCTGCCGCCTGCTGCTCGCCGAGAGCGGTCAGGCCGGGGCCCGGTACGCCGGTGTCGAGCAGGTACTCGACATTGGTCGGGGTCTGCCCATGACGTATGAGGAGCAGGCGCATCCGGGGGGTTCCTCTCACTCGACCGCACCGCGTACCGGCAGGAAACAGCCACTTCAGGGTACCCGCACCCGCATGAGCCCAGATGTTGACCTGACCGTCCTGAAGCCCGGCCGGCACGCGCTGCGTGACCGGCTGCTCGCTCTCGACCTGCGGTTGTTCGAGGCGGCCGCCGAGCGGAACTGGCCGTTCGCGGAGCCGGTGCTGCCCCGGCTGAGCCGCAGCGCCAACCACGGCGTGCTGTGGTTCGCGGCGGCGGCCGCGGTGGCCGCGTCCCGCACCCCGCGGGCCCGCCGGGCCGCCGCCCGCGGCCTGGCCTCGCTCAGCGTGGCCTCCCTGACCATCAACACCGTTGGCAAGCGCTCGGTGCGCCGGCCCCGGCCGGTCCTGGACCCGGTGCCGGCGGCACGGCATCTGAAGCGGCAGCCGATCACCACTTCGTTCCCCTCCGGTCACGCGGCGTCGGCGGCCGCGTTCGCGACCGGGGTCGCTCTGGAGTCCCCGGCGTGGGGCGCGGTGGTGGCGCCGTTGGCGTTCTCCGTCGCCATGTCCCGGGTCTATACGGGCGTGCACTTCCCGAGCGATGTGCTCGCGGGCGCGGCGCTGGGCGTGGGCGCCGCGTTCGCCGTACGCCGGCTGGTGCCGACCCGGATCCAGACCGGCCCGCCGCCCCGGCCCCGTGCGGACGCCCCGGCGCTGCCCGACGGGGACGGCCTGGTGATGGTGGCCAACCGGGCCTCGGGCAGCGCCGACCGGGTCCGGGCGCTGCACGACGAGTTGCCGAAGGCCGAACTGGTGGAGTGCGATCCGGTCGAGGTGCGGGCCGAGTTGGAGAAGGCGGCGCTGCGGGCGCAGGTGCTCGGGGTGTGCGGCGGCGACGGCACCGTGAACGCGGCCGCCCAGATCGCCCTGCGGCACGGCCTGCCGCTCGCGGTGCTGCCCGGCGGCACCCTCAACCACTTCGCCTACGACCTGAGTGTCGAGGACGGCCGCGGCCTGGGCCGCGCGGTGCGCGACGGCGAGGCGGTCCGGGTGGACGTCGGCCGCTTCGCCTGCGACGGCCGGGAGGGCGTATTCCTCAACACGCTGAGCCTCGGCGTGTATCCGGAGCTGGTGCGGGAGCGGGAGCGCTGGGCGCACCGCATCGGCGGCCGGCCCGCCGAGGTGCTCGCGGCGCTGCGGGTGCTGCGCACGGACCAGCATCCGCTGCAGGTCGAACTCGGCGGCGCGTCACGCCCGTTGTGGCTGCTGTTCGTCGGCAACTGCGTCTACCACCGGATGGGGCTCACGCCGGGCCGCCGTACCGACCTGGCGGACGGGCTGCTGGACGTGCGGGTGGTGCACGGCGGCCGGCATCCCGCGCTGCGCCTGCTCGCCGCCGCCGTGGCGGGTCCGCTGACCCGCTCCCCCGCGCTCGCGGAGGCGCGGGTGCGCCGGCTGCGTCTCACCGGCCTCATGACCGGCACCCCGCTCGCGTACGACGGTGAGGTCACCGATGTGACGGGCGAGGTGACGGTGGAGAAGCTGCCGGAGGCGCTGACCGTCTACCGACCCCACTGACAGAGCCTCACCGACAGAGCGTCTGTCCACATCGTAGAACGCGGGTCTCATCATTCGGCATACGGGCGTAGCTTTGCCGGTACCGCGGGACGGGGTCGTCCGGCCCCGTCCGCCTGGTGTGCAGCGAAGGGGCCGAGCCATGTCGAAACCGCAGGAGACCGCCGTCTACACGCACGGGCACCACGAGTCGGTGCTGCGTTCCCACACCTGGCGCACCGCCGCCAACTCCGCGGCCTATCTGCTCGGTTCGCTGAAGCCCCACATGAGGATCCTGGACATCGGCTGCGGCCCGGGCACGATCACCGCCGACCTCGCGGAACTGGTTCCCGACGGCCATGTCACCGGCGCCGACCACGCGCCGGGCATCCTGGAGCAGGCCCGGGAGACCGCCGCCGGGCGCGGGCTGACGAACGTGGACTTCACGGTCGCCGACGTGCACGCGCTGGACTACCCGGACGACACCTTCTGCGTGGTCCACGCCCACCAGGTGCTCCAGCACGTGGGCGACCCGGTGCGGGCCCTGCGCGAGATGCGCCGGGTCACCAGGCCCGGGGGCTTCATCGCCGTACGGGACTCGGACTACGCGGCGATGACCTGGTATCCGGCGGTGCCGGGCCTGGACGACTGGCTGGAGCTGTACCGGCGGGTGGCGCGGGCCAACGGGGGCGAGCCGGACGCCGGGCGGCGGCTGAAGTCCTGGGCGCTGGCCGCGGGGCTGACCGACATCACCGCCACCTCCGGCACCTGGACGTACAGCACGGCCGAGGAGCGGGCGTGGTGGGGCGGGTTGTGGGCGGACCGCACGGTCGCCTCGTCGTACGCCGGACGGGCCACGGAGGGTGGTCACGCGACCACCGAGCAACTGCGCGCGCTCGCGGCGGCCTGGCGGGAGTGGGCGGTGCGGGACGACGGCTGGTTCGCCGTCCTGCACGGAGAAATTCTCTGCCGGAAGTGAGTCTGATCCGCCTAATTCGGGAAACCCGGGTGCCAGGAGGTCAAACTATGGTTCCCATTCTGCTGGTACTGCTTCTGGTGCTGATTCTTTTCGGTGCCGGATTCGCAGTGAAACTGCTCTGGTGGATCGCGCTCGCCGTGCTCGTGCTGTGGCTCCTCGGATTCCTGGTCCGCGGCACGACCGGCGCCGGTGGCAGGGGCCGCTGGTACAGGTGGTGAGGCCACCCCCTGGTGGCCGGTTCACTCGCGCGGCAACAGCGGTCCCAGCGGCCCGAGGTCCAGATTCAGGTCCTCGGGCCGCAGTCCGTACCGGTCCCGGAGTTCGGCCATGCGGTCTTCCAGCAGCATGAGGGTGAGCCCGATCCGCTCCTCCTGCTGCTCGGTGAGCTCCCCGGTGTCGAAACGGCGCAGCGCCTGCCGTTCCATCAGCTGGCGCAACAACTCCACGACGGTCAGCACCAGCTTGACCAGGTCGCGCTCGACCGTGTCCGGGTCGAGGTCCAGCCGGTTGCGGCGCTCGCCCGGCTCCTGATCGCGGTGCTCACTCACGTCGGCTCCCCCCAGGGTGCGGGCACTTGCTCGTTGACCGAGCTGATCAGCGCGTTGAGGTCGATACGGACGAGGTCGACGTCCGCGATGCGCAGGGTGATGTCGCCGGTGATGACGACCCCGCCGGCCAGCAGCCGGTCGAGCAGGTCGACCAGGGCGACCTCACGGCGTTCGACGACGGTCACCGCTCGGCCCCCGACTCCGCCGACTCGCCCGGCTGCCCCGGCTGCCCCGGCTCCGCGATCAGTTCCGTGAACGAGTAGGCCGCCCATGGCCCGGTGAGTTCCACCCTCATGCCGGGTGCCTCGCCCTTCGTACGGTCCACCAGTTCCACGAATTCCTCGGAATCCGAGCGCCCCACCAGATAGGCCGCGTTGAGCAGATTCTGTCCGGGCACTCCGGAAAGCGCCGCGTTCTGCGGTGGGTGCAGCCGGGAATCCTCGGCGTGCTGGGAAAGCCGCTCGTGCAGGACACGGGCGAATTCCTCGGCGGCCCGCCATTTCTCCTCGTGTTCGCGGCTGCGGGTTCGCCGCTGCCGAAGGTAGTCCCGCCCGCTCGCGGGTTTGCCGGCGGGCGCCGGATCCTTCTCCGGCGGGTCGGCGTACAGCTTGACCCCCCATTCGACCCGTCCTTCGAGCCGGTCGAGGGTGTGCAGGAAGTCGGCCTCGCGGGCCTCCATCATGGTCCGAACGCCGCTGTCGTCCCGGAAGACCGTGGCGAGCCGGAGCGGCAACGGCGTAGTGACGGTGGTGAGCGCGTCGACCACGCCCTGGTGGGCGCGGGCGGTCGCGGCCAGCCAGTCCAGGTCCTCCAGATGCTCCCGCAAGGGCCCTTCGGCGAAGTCCCCCTCCGGGACCGTGCTGACGACGGCGACCAGGCCGCGGTGCCTGAGCAGCCCGGGCGGGGCGCCGGCCACGCCGGTGAGCTGGGACTGGAGGGCAGCCTCGAAGGGGCGGCAGACGGCGTACACATACCGGAGTCCGGCCTGTGCGGTCATCGATCCTCCTCCTGTCGCTGTCCGTGTCCGGCCTCCAGCGCCTCCAGGGCCGCGAGCCGCTCCCGCAACTCGTGGTTCTCCCGGGTGAGTTGGTCGCGCCGGGCCCGGGTGGACAGCTCCGGGTCGTGCTCCCACCAGTCGATGCCCATCTCCTTCGCCCGGTCGACGGAGGCGACGACCAGGCGAAGTTTGATGGTGAGCAGTTCGATGTCGAGCAGGTTGATCCTGATGTCACCGGCGATGACGATGCCCTTGTCCAGGACGCGCTCCAGGATGTCGGCGAGATTGGCACCCCCGCCGTCACGTCCGTAGGGTTCGGGCAGCCGACCGGCCATCGTCATCGACGGCTCCCGGACTCGGCGTACTCGTCCTCGTCCTCGTCCTCGGTGGCTTCCTCGTCCTCGTACTCGCCCTCGGGTTCCTCGTCCTCCTCGGCTTCGCCTTCGTACTCCTCATCCTCCCCCTGCCCGGCGTCCTCCGTCTCGTCGTAGGGCCCTTCGTCCTCGTACCGCTCCTCGGCCTCGTTCTCCTCCTCCTCGGCCAGGGCGTCCTCGTGGCTGCGGACGACCTCGCCGTCGCGGATCTCGCCGCGCCAGCCCTCGTCCGCCTCGCCCTTCATGGAAATGTGCCGGGCGAAGTGCTTGAGGTCGAGACGGGTCCGGCGGCCCTGGGCGCGCCAGATGTTCGCGGTCTTCTCGAAGAAGCCGCTGGGGTAGTACTCCATCACCAGCAGGATGCGGGTGAGGTTCTCGTCGAGCGAGTGGAAGGTGACAACGCCCTTGTGGGTGCCCTTGGCGCCCTCCGACGACCACTGGATACGGTAGTCGGGGACCTGCTCGGCGGTGTGGCCCTTCCAGCTGCGGGTGGACCACCAGATCTTGCCCTTCCAGTCCGACGTGATGTCGTCGGTACGGCTGGCGCTCTTCACACCCTTGGTGAAGATGCTGAAGTCCTGGTAACGGGTCCACTGGTCGTAGGCGGTGCGCACCGGCACACCGACGTCGACCGACTCGAGGATGACGGTCGGCTTCTGACCGCTGCTCTTCCCCTTGCCCTTGCCGCCCCCGGCGTTGCGCACCTTGTCCATGACGGTGTCCTTCGCGTGGGAAAGGCCGAGCTCCACTACGGAACGCACCGGGCCCTTGCCCTCGGCGACCTTGCGGCCGGCGTCCATGGCCAGCTGGGCGAAGCCCGGGCTGTTCCCCTCGGCTATGTCGTTGAGCTTGCCGGTGGTCTCGCCGAGTTTGCGCCCCGCGCCCGTGAGCAGGCGCTCGGCCTGGGCGGTGAGGTACTGCTGCAGCTCCGCCTTCAGGCGGTCGGCGGCCTCGGAGCGGGCCGCGTCCGTGAGCGGGCTTGTGTTCATCGGTCAGCGCCTCCCTTCGACGGGGCCCGGCCCGTCGTCTTCTGGACTGCAGCCCGGCCCTGCGCGGCCTTCTTGGCCGGGGCCTTCTTGGCGGCCGTCTTCTTCGCCGGAGCTTTCTTGGCCGCCTGCTTCGCGGGGGCCTTCTGGCCCGGCGCCTTGCGGGCAGGCCCCTTG